>JBAUOX010000025.1:0-6660 GCA_049579985.1 Isosphaeraceae bacterium
GGAGGAAAGGTCGGAATTCATCACCCGCACCGGCTCACCGTGGATCAGCCCGAGCTGGTTCAGCCGGTCGGCCGGATATTTCTCCAGGAGGGAACGCGTCAGCGCATCGAACAGCTTGGACATTCGGGCCCTCGCGGCTCACGAGGTCTCCATCAAGATCCGCAGTGACATCAGGGGCGATCCACGTTTCCCAGGTACCAGAGAGTGGGTGGGCCCGTCCGCTCCCCCTCATGAAGGCTATTGACGAGGAACCCCTCTCCCCGCGCAGGCGCTTCCTGCAATGAGAGTCGTGTTGCTTCAGTCCGCAATCCAAAATCCAAAATCGAGAATCCAAAATCGTGTGTCGGCCCTTCGGCGATCCTCACTGGGTCACGGACACGGCCAAGCGATTGGGGCTCGAATGCGCGGTTCGGCCCCGTGGAAGACCGAAGAAACAATCGTAGGCTTGCCACGTTTACTCGTTCTCTCAGTGTTCTCCAGATTTGGTGGCTGTCACCTTTCAGCAAGCAGCAGAGGAGAGAGAGGGCTGTCACCTTTCAGGAGGAGGATCCGGAGGATCCGAACTGGGTCACGGACACGGCCAAGCGATTGGGGCTCGATTGCACGGTTCGGCCCCGTGGAAGACCGAAGAAACAATCGTAGGCTTGCCACGTTTACTCGTGCTCTCTGCGTTCTCCAGATTTGGTGGCTGTCACCTTTCAGCACCCGGCTGTCACCTTTCAGACCTGACGCCGCTAAAGTCGAGAAGCACATCGAGCCTCTGGGACAGCGCGGCGCAAAGTTGTTGGCACAAAAGAGTTCCATCTTCGGGGTCGACACAGACAGGACCGATCTCGTCGATGACTCTGATTGTTTGCATGGTTTAGCTTGCCCCTCCGCGGTTCTTGATCGTTTATTTAAGTGGCCACCTGCTTGAGATGTGAAATTTCTTCTAATCGATAAGATCTTCTTTCGCGGATCAGTTTCCCTCTGAAGGAAACGAAACCTGCCGCACCGTGGGCCTGCCAGGCGATGTGATAGTCATCTGCGTTGAGAGTCGCCCGCGCTCTTATCGTTTCATCGGCGTCGAAGAGCAAAAAGACGACGTCGCCTTCCACGCGACGGTCGGGGTCTGGATTCCCCATGAGTGAATCCACCAAGCCGATGAAATTCGACGATTTCGGGTCCTTGGAAGGCCGAAGAGCCAGGGCAACCTTCTCGATCTCAGGGAAGACATCTGAACGAAGGAGAACCGACCGGGGTACCTCGTTATCGGGGGGAGCAGTAAAAGATCGGGACCAATTTGTCTGGACGCCTAACAGCGATCCGTCACCCGTCGGCTGCATTGCCAATAGCGCTTCACAAAGATTCACGCTCAAAATCGGTTGGCCGGGTTGATCGACCAGTAAAGAATCCGTCTTGTCCGAATCGATCGCGCCCACGATGCGACCGAGCGATCGCATCAAGAGACTGGTTACTTTGCGTGCAAATGGCTCGCTGCCGCCGTGCGAACCCGGTTGCGGCTCGGGTTCCGGTATTTTGTCGAAGAGCGGCGTCGGCTTTGAAACAACCGTCTCCAGATCAAACCCGTCGAGGGGGCACGCAATCTTGAGGACGAAGCTGCCACGCTCCGTCTGCCCCACGCGGCAGGCTTTGACCAGTTGCTCGGCTTCGGCCCGGCTGAGTCGGGGATGAAACGTCTGAGGCTGAATGACGCTGCAGGCGGCTGAGAGTAAGGCTCGTTCGGCCGCTCCCAAAAGACTTATGCTTTGCGTTAAGGGGATGGAACCCCGCCGCGAATCCGGCTCATCAAGTCGGAACCTTAGCACGTCACAGCTAGAGTTAAACAAATCATCAAGAATCTGGATCGGCAAAAGTCCGGAGCGTTCCGCCAGGCGAGCGATCACGTCGGTCATGCCTGTGCCGTAATCGTCCATACCTGGATCGAGAGGGATTATCAGTTGATCAAGGTCTGACCTCGGGTCTCGATACAAGGCGATCTTCCCGTTGACGCCTTCTACGCGCTGCCATCCCTGCGCGATTGCGTAGCGGCGCACTTCTGCCGGACTCACCTGGAGAACCAAGTCTTCGGGGAGGTCACGGTACGACATAGGTCAGCGCCTCTCGACAAGCGACTTTCGTTGCCAGTTTACGCAAGCTATCGTGTGAAAGCCAATTAGGCCGTGGAATATACACGGTTTGGCCAGTTTTATTGTCACAAGGCGCTGCCCCTCTGAGGCAGACCCAGTAGGCGCATCGCTTCGAAACCAGACCGTCCTCGGTATGGACAAGCCACTGCGACGGATCCTCGGGAAGAAAGAGCACAACCAGCAGGCGCTCGTTGCGGACTCCAGCATTCCGAAGTTTATCATAGTGATCAATTGTTAGCCAGTAGGAATAGTGGTCGTTTTGGAAGACGGCTTGTTGGCAGGTGGCCTTGAGTTGGACCTCAATCGAGAAATCGGTGAAGACGGCCTGCGGCACGAGCCGCTCCTTGACGTGGATTCGAGCATCAATACCGGCTCGGTCGCTCTGTCGGCCCGCGACATCGCAAGCGAACCCAGCCCGCGCCGCAACGGCATGAAGGTAGGCATAGCTGAGTTCTGCCTCAATCTCCCTGTCACTCAAGAGCATGAATCTAAGCCCCCACCTCCTGAAGCCTCGGCTCCCTGGCCTGGACCTCTCCGGAGAACACCTTCCGCGGCAAGGAGTTACGGATGGCCCCGCGAAGCCGCTCCGATCTCGCGCCAACACGTTCAAACCGGGTAAACGAGATCAGTGGTCCGTCGAAGTTCAGGGTAGTGTTTAAGAATCAGTTGGACGGCATGTCGAACCGACGTGCCCACGAGGTACCGATGGTGCTTCCGCCAACGGTGCTCGATCCCAACCAGCTTGACATCGGAGGCCCGCCAGAGATTAAGAGGCTGCGATGGATCATTGAGCCTCCAGATGCCACAGCCGCTAATTCTCTTGGAATGTGGAACATGGACCGAGTTCTCATTGCTGACCATGTTTTCCAGAGGATACTCAAGGGGGCGTAATCCGGTGTCAGGGCGTAATCCGGTGTCGGTTCATATTTTCGGGCAAGAATGATGAACTGAGGGGGCGTAATCCGGTGTCAGGGGGCGTAATCCGGTGTTAGCTCATCTTTTCGCGCGTAATCCCGTGTCAGTTCACGCGCAAGAATGATGAACTGACACCAGATTTCTCGAACTATCGACTCACTGGTCGCGACTACTGTTCCTGAGCAGTGAAATCCGTTAGAACGTCCTTGCTCGCCAGCTCCGCCAGGTTCTTTCCAATCTCTTTCATCTTCTCCTTTTCCCGGGCGTTCGAGTTGTAACCGCCCCAGTTGACTTCAGGGATCACAACATGGCCCGGCAGGTCTCCGGTGCTCTCCGACAACTTGAGAGACAGCCCAAGCCCCAAAACGTCGGCTACCTTTATTCTAGCGATCACATACTCGCTGGCCGGCTTCCTGGCACTGCTGGCGAGCGTCGCCGGCGATGTCATGCACTCTCGATAGAGAGATATACCATCGTCATCGTTGTCGTTGGGACGGAAAGCAGCCGTGGCAACTGGGATCGGCAGTAATCTTTTGTAATTGCTCTTGTGAATCCGACGCAGAACATATTCCTCAGGATCAATGGGAGTTTCCTCATGACCCATGGTTGAGAACCCCGCGCATTGTCCAATCCATCGCTACTCGTTGCTCATCAGCCGTCTTGGACCTCGCCGCCGAGAGTCAAATGGATCGGCTTCCTCCCGTGCGGGACGAACATCCATTCAGAGCGATAAGGTGAAACGACCTCGACCTCGACGTAATCACCTCCGCCTTGCCATTCAAGTATGATGGTTCCCGATGGTGTTGTACTTGCCCGCGTCGCGGGTGAGAGCCCTTCCACTCGTAAGCATTCAATCAGCTCGAGGACGCTTTGAATCAGAGCCTCGGAGGGAGCGAGAGCCCCCATCCCGTCCCAATCCTCTTGTAATTGAAGAAAAGCTTTAACTTCGTCGTTGAGCCGTTCCCATTCCTCATCCCAGTTCTCTGACAAACCAGAAGCAGGGAGGGATAATTCGCTGCAGGCAGAAGGGCCCTGAACCCTTCCATACCAAGTTATTGGATTGGTATCGAGCTCGACCCTACTTCTGGATCTGGTCGATCCTAGCACGTCATAATGGCGTCCGAATCGAATACGGTTACGCTCGTCTTCGACCACCTGGTTCCATGCCTCTTCCCAGGGAGCCAGCAACGCCGCGTCAGAAGTCCCGGTCGTAGTGTGAGGCTCCAGCAAGCCAGAGAAGGAACACGTCGAATCTGTTAAGCATGCGGATTCTTGCATGCCAGTGTCTGCCCGTGCGTTCATGGCTGTCTCCGACCCCAGTAGTCCTGAGCTTCAAGTGACATGAGCTGAAAGAAAGTACGAACTATGACCTCGTGGCCCAGTCTTAGACCGGCCTCTAGATCCCATCCCGACTTCTCGGTGTCGACGGGACCACGAGCTGTCAACTGCAGGATCAAGACTTCGTCGTTGCCAACCCTGGGTTTACCGTGCTGGACGGCGACATGTAACCGACCGCGTTTCGGCTGGATCACATGATGCCATTCCCCACTGCAGCTTTCGAACGAGACATACTCGGAGGAAGGGCCCCGTGGAAAAAGAGTGGGCAGGACCCGATTCCAATCGGAAGGTGACTCCCAAAGATCGCCGCGAGGAATGTGGTTAACGTAAGAGACCTCCCACTGATTAATCGATAGGGGGCCAAGTCCGGCGTCTCTGATGAAGCCTTGGAATTTCCCAAAAGCCGAGACAAACTCGGGAAACGTTACCTCAAAACGGGGGTAATCGGTCGCCCGTTTTCGCCAATTGTAGATAAAACGGGTGTTTTGGATCTGGATAACGCGATCGTCTTGATTATGTATGATCTGGATTCGATTCGGCAAAGCAGAATCCTGGAGAACGAATTTCGGCAAGTTCCAGCGGGCCTGATCATCGAAGCGCTCAAAGACATCCACAAGGGGGGGGACCTCGAGAGTCCTATCCCATGACTCATCTAGACATTTCTTCCAGTACCATCCATAGTGACCGCTCGTAAAGTTCCGCAGAGTGTCGAACTGGACGCCGATCACAGTCTCTTCGAGCGGCGGCCGTTCAAGTTTGAGACTAGGTGTCCAGGAACCTGCCATCACCAAGCTACCCTTCAGAGTCTCGAAGTATAGAAAGGGATCGAGTCTCTTGCACTTCCGCTCATCACATGAGCTACTCACGTTCGAATCGGCTGGGGCTCGCCAGTCGGAGCAATCGCCCACCTAATCTAATACGTCATGTTGAGCAATTCTACGTCGCTCCGCAAACAAAATCAGGGTCCAGTCATAGTGGTGGTGTCAACTGGACGGACTGGCTGGCATAAAGGAACCAGCCAGAGACAAAACAGAAGCTACCGCAAGCGTCAGGCAATTAGGGACTTAGGTCGCTTACGGCCCAAGTTCGCACGCTAATCCTTACCGGCACGATCGGCGATCGACCTGCCCATCGCGGAAGTGCTGAAAGCCAACCGCGTCGAATTCAAGTCACCCTAGTACTACTGCGCCATATCAGACAACTGTCGATGGCACAAGTTATTATTTTTCAGGAACTTAAGTCATTTTTGCGAATTTCGATTAGAACTTGGCTTATAAATCAAAATCCCTGTGAAACAAGTTACTTTCTCGCAATCGGCGTTCTAACTCAGCGCTGAAGTACTAGTGTGGTCAGCAGTCCAACTACATCGCGGATATTCTCGCTCGGGTTCACGCTTCGAAGTTTCACGCGGTCCCAAACCATTGGCTTCGCCATCCAGACGACGGATCGGCCACCTCCGCCTGTGGTATGAATCAGATTATTGGTCGCCCTCTCTTGGTGGGTGGGCCACGCGGGGATCGGCCGGGGGAGGATCGAGCAGGGTCTGGTAGGGCTCGCCGGTCTCGATCGCCCGCTGCATCGCGTCGTAGATCTCCAGGATCGTGTGCATTGTGCGATAGTTGCCGTGCTGCTGGATGTCCTTTTTCTTGACCACCGGGAAGGTCTCCATGATGTAGTCGGTGTCGTCGCGGTTGACGCCGTAGAGGTGGAAGAAGGCGGCGTCCAGCTCGCTCCGTAGCAGGAAACGCCGGGCCTTGTCCCAGCGGAACGGGGGGCCGTCGTAGCCGCAGTCGTTGGCGAAAGGGGCCAAGTCCCAGGCCGTGTAGGTTAATTCCAGGATGCGAGGAAGAAGCCAGGAAGATCGGCTCTCAAGTATTGACCAGTCCGCAGGTAGATCGAACTCCGTTGGTAGTAAGACAGGGAACTGCTTTATGAGAAAATACGTGAGTGAGGTACCTCCCATTTTCTGTCGTGCTGTATAGTCCAGCACGAAGGTCGTAAGACTAGCAAAGAGAGGCGCAAGACGGGCGGTAGAGCACGTCTCTGAGAACATGATTGGGAACTTGTGGGCAACTCCAGACAGCGGCATCAGACTCGCGATGACCGTTCTTGCGTTCGTAGTGTTGGAGATGTCGCGCCATCCAATGAGCCATTGGCGATGCCATCGACCGTCGAGTCGACTGTGAACCTCTTCGGATGGTACCCAGTACCACGGGAGACTGACTCGGTGGGGATCGGCGTGCTGAGTGTCGTCGAACTCAGGGAGCTTGCTCTGGTT
>JBAUOX010000026.1:0-9598 GCA_049579985.1 Isosphaeraceae bacterium
CATGTAAACAACCCCTTCGATGAGCTCGGCCTTCTTCACCCCAGGCATCGCGTCATAGCGGCGCTCGAACTCCGCGCGCGTCAGCCGGTCTCCGTTCTCGAGCGGAGGCAGCGAGGTTTGAACGGCCTTGTCTTGAGGCCTAGGCTCGGCGACAGTCGCCATGGCAGGGTCTCCTGGTGCTCGCTTGAGTTGAACGACGGGTCCGTTTTTTCAAGTCTTGATTGCCTCAGCGCGAATTTCTTCCATCGTCACGACACACCGCTCATCCACCGCCTTGCGCACCAGCAAGCCGGTGAGGGTGGCGTTCTTGGCCTCGGCCAGGGTGATAGGCTGGGGGAGCGGTTTCTCGGCCCGGACGGAGGTGAGGAAGTCCAGGAGGGCCAGCCTGGTGTCGTTCTGGGGGCCCGGGTGGATGGTCTGCCTGGGCCGCTGGCGGTCGCGGAAGGTGAGCGAGCCGGCGCCAAAGTCGAGGCCACCCGCCTCGCCCAGGACCCGGAGGGTCGAGCCGGTGAAGCCGCCGTCGGCGGGCGCGACCCAGCTCTGGAGCAGCGAGGCCCGGAAGCCGTCGGCCCATTCGAGCTCGACGGCGTAATGGTCGGTCACGTCGCGGCCGGGGTCCTGCTGGGCGAAGAGCCCACGCCGGCCCCACCCGGCCGCCTTGACCGGCAAGTCGCCGTGCAGCCAGTGCAGGACGTCCCAGATATGCACGGCCTGCTCGACCATGAAATCGCCCGACCGGTCGCGCCGGCCCAGCCAGCCGCCGTGGCCGGAAAGCGGGCCATTGCTGCTGGTCCAGGTGGCGCGGGCCTCGATCAGCGGACCGAGCTCGCGCCCCTGGATTCGTTCCACGCCTTCGCGGAACCGGGGATTGGAACGCCTCTGAAAGCCCACGTGAACGGCCAGCGCGGGGTGCCGGGACGCCTCGAGACACAGCCGGTCGCAGCCTGCCAGGGTGAGCGCCAGCGGCTTCTCAGCGTACAGATGCTTGCCGGCGCGGAGAGTCTCACAGCCGATCGATTCGTGGAGATCGCACGGGACGGCCGCGATGACGGCGTCGACGTCCGGGCGCTCCAGCAGGCGCCGCGGGTCCTCGACGGCCTCCGGGCGCCGTCCCTGGACCTTCTCGACGATGCCCTGGCCGCGCAGCCGATGTTTCGGTTCCGGGTCGCAGACTCCGACGACCTGCGCGGCCGGCAGGTCGAGCAGGGCGCGCAAGAGCGCCGTGCCTCGATTGCCGATGCCGATCAGGCCCAGCCGCACGGGTGTTGCTTCGGCAGCAGCCGGGTCGGCTTCGGCCAGCGTCCCCTGAGAGAGGGCAAGGCTGGCCGCGGCCGAACAGCCAAGAAACCGACGACGATTGAGGGCGATGGGTGGCATCGTCGCGAAACTCCTCGTCAATGCTCCGACCACCAGCATGCAACGCAAGCCGGGAAGATCAGGCTCATCCCCTTATTGTACCCGGGACAGCCCCCAAGATCGACAGCGACGCCGGCGCCGAATTCCGTTGAGCCGGGCGATGGTCCCGCTCAGAGCGGCTGTGTAGGCTGCCGCGGACCTGTCAAGAATATCATATCAAGCACGGATTATGCCACGGTGGCGCGTCCTTGACGCTGCCAAGCGCGGTCTATTAGCATCATCCCGCCAGCCTCGAGTACCACCAGCGCTGGATCGGGGCTCCTGACCTCCCGTCCGACTCGGCGGGAACCGGGCTCACAAGCCTGAAGCGCAAGCGAAGGGCGTTCAAGAATATCCAACGTTCAATGCCCTCCGCTTGCGCTTCAGGCTTGTTGCAAGCGACTTCCCTGGCAGCGTTTGCATTTTCGACGGCGATCGATCTGGCGCTGTTCAACTAGCTGGACCTCGGAACACCCCTTTTTTCTTGAGCTATTGGATAAGCATGGCTGATCCAGAAGCAGCGCGATCGATGGAAGGCAAGGTCTGCCTCGTGACCGGGGCCACCGCGGGGATAGGCCTGGTCACCGCCCTCGAGCTGGCGCGGCAAGGCGCCAGGGTGATCGGTGTGGGACGGTCTCCGGAACGCTGCGCGGAGGCAGCCCGCCAGATCCGCGAGCAGACGGGCACAAGCGCCGTCGAATTCGTTGTGGCTGACCTCTCGTCGCAGGCAGAGGTCCGCAGACTGGCCGACCAGGTGAAGGCCGCCACCGGCCGGCTCGACGTCCTGGTCAACAACGCCGGCCTGGTCCGCCTCGAGCGGGAGGTGACCGTCGATGGCCTCGAGATGACCTTTGCGCTGAACCATCTGGCCTATTTCCTGCTGACGAACCTTCTGCTTGACACGGTCAAGGCCAGCGCGCCGGCCCGGATCGTCAGTGTGGCCTCCGCGGCTCACCAGGGTTGCAAGATCAACTTTGACGACCTGCAGGGAGAGACGAAGTACAGCCCCTGGCGTGCCTACCAGCAGTCGAAGCTTGCCAATATTCTCTTCACGCGGGAGCTGGCCCGACGGCTCGAAGGCACCGGCGTGACGGCCAATGCGCTGCACCCCGGGTACGTGCGCACGCAGATTTTCCGTGCCGAGGGTTTCCAGGGCTGGCTGCTTCGGCGCGCGGCCGAACTGTTTGCCATCACCCCCGAAGAGGGAGCGCAGACCTCGATCTACCTGGCGGCCTCACCCGATGTGGAGGGACAAACCGGGCAGTATTTTGTCAGGCGGAAGCCCGCCTCTTCCTCTCCCGAGTCCCAGGATGAGGCCACGGCCCGCAAACTTTGGGAAGTCAGCGCAAGGCTGACAGGGCTTTCCCTTTCTTGAAAGAAGGAAGCAACCTGCCGGGCCACGATCATGCCGGATCGGATCGGCTCGGCCGTGACAATCACTGGGCCGCTTGACCGTCCCGCGCGCCCGGCCCTATCATGAATTTCATCGTCGCACTCGAACCATCTCGACCGGTCACATCGGTCCGGAGCGGGGTGGCAAAGGACACAAGAAAGGTACCACGACGTCATCGCCATGCGAGTTTCTGTCGAGTTTCAGGATGAGCAGCTTGAGCTCGAGCTCCCCGACGAGATGCTGGTCGGCCTGTGGAAAGGGCCGGCGGGAGTGGCCGGGGAAGCGGCGGTCGCGGCGGTACGTAACGCGCTGGAGCACCCCCTTGATTTTCCTCCCGTCCGGCAGGCCGTCGTGCCGGGCGACCGTGTTGCCATCGCACTGGACTCATCGCTGGGCGAGATCACGCCCGTACTGAGGGTCGTGGTTGACCTGCTGTACCAGTCCGGAGTCGAGCCCGGCGATGTGACGGTCGTGGCTTGGCCGGCCAACCGGGCCAGTCTGTCCGACGAGCTGCCGCGGGGCATCGCGCTTGAGCTCCACGATCCCACGGACCAGCGCCGGCTTGCCTACCTGGCGACCACGAATGAGGGCCGGAGGATCTATCTCAACCGGCACATCACCGACGCCGACGTCGTGATTCCCGTCGGCCGGCTGGGCTACGACCCGATCCTGGGCTATCGCGGCCCCTGGAGCGCGATTTTCCCCGGCCTGAGCGATCAGGAAACCCGTGCCTCGTATCGACAGGGGATGGCCGGCGACGCCCCGGGACAACTGACTCCTCGGCCTGAGCTCGACGAGACATTCGAGGTGAGCTGGCTGCTGGGCACCCAGTTCCACCTGGGGCTGGCGCCGGGACGCTCGGGACTGGCCGAGGCCTTGGGCGGGCTGGCCGAACCGTTACGCGACCTGGCGATTGGAGCCATCGATCGGCTCTGGAGCTTCCGCCCTCCCACGCGGGCCGAGTGCGTGGTCGCGGGAATCGGCAGCCCCGGCGTTCCGACCGGGATCGACGAGCTGGTCGAAGGCCTGGTCACGGCATCGCGGCTGGTGACCCATGGAGGCAAGATCGTCGCCCTGTCGCGAACGCAGGGCGTGATCGGCCCCTCGCTCCGGCGCCTGAGCGACGCCGGTGACCCGAAGAACGCACCCGCAGCGCTCCGCGGTCACGACGCCGACCCGGACTCCGTCGCCGGCCGGCGGCTGGCCCAGGTCCTCGCCTGGGCCGACGTGTACCTTTACAGCGGCATCGATCGCCAGGTGGTCGAAGATCTCTCCATGGTACCCATCGATCATCTCGACGATGCCCGCCGCTTGCTTGCCCGGTCGAGCTCGTGCCTCCTGGTCAGCCACGCCGACCTGACGCGCGGCACTGTCCGCGAGGAGGAATCGCGCTGATGCCACGACAGATGGAACCGAAATGCATAAAATGTGTTGCAACACAAGATGTAGGGTCCGCCGTGCGGACCAGCCGTTCCGCTCCGGTCCGCACCACATCAACAACGAGATAAACCGACGCTTATGTTGAAACTCACCGGTTATCGAGCTGCTCAAGAAGCTGTCGCCTGGAGCGACCGGTCTGGTCGCGTCAGGCTGGAGGTTGCCGGGCCGGACCGGGCCAAGTTCTTGCACAACCTGACGACCAACGACGTCAAACGGCTGCCGGTGAATCGGGGCTGCGAGGCCTTCGTCACCAGTCCGCAAGGCAAGGCGCTGGCGTACGTGAAAATCCTGGCGTGCGCCGACTCCATCCTGGTGTGCACCGATCCTGGTGGCCTGGTGCTGGCCCTGCCGCACTTCCAGAAGTACGGGCTCTTCGATGACATCGTCCTGGAGGACCGCTCCGAAACGACGTTCGAGTTTCACCTGGCCGGCCCCCGCGCCGAGGAGCTCATCCGCATCTCCGGCGGCAAGTTGCCGGCGCCTGGCGAGCTGGCGCACGTGGCGGCGGCTGTGGCGGACTGCCCTCTTCTGATGATCCGAGAATCTCCCACCGGCCGCCCCGGCCTGACCATGATCGGCGCCCGCAGCAGCGCAGCGAAGGTCGCCGGGCTGCTGCGGTTGCAAGGACAAGACCTGGGCCTGGCGGAGCTCGACCTCGAGAGTTTCGAGGTCCTGCGCATCGAGGCCGGCACGCCGGTCTTCGGCCGCGACGTCACCGAGAAGAACCTGCCGCAGGAGATCGGCCGCGACGCACAGGCGATCAACTTCGTGAAGGGCTGCTACCTGGGCCAGGAGACGGTCGCCCGGCTCGACGCTCTGGGCCATGTCAACCAGGTTCTCAAGGGGCTCTTGCTCGCACCCCAGGCGCGCGCCCCTGCGCCGGGCAGCGTCCTGGAAGCCAATGGCAAACACGTGGGTTTCGTGACCTCATCAGCGATGTCTCCGGGTTGGGATGCCCCGGTCGCTCTGGCCATGGTCCGCACCTCGCATGCCCGCGAGGGTGCCGCGCTGGTTGTGAAGCAACACGAGCGCCCCTTGCCCGAGGACGCCGCGGCCACCGTGCGCGATTTGCCCATGCTCCCCCCGCCCGGTCGGTCGGACGCCGCCGTGACTCTCCCTACCGCGCGGCCCGGATGAAATCCGACCGCTGACGACCCGCGATCTGCTGCGACGGCAAAGGCACTGATTGGCCTGTAGCCGCCGCACCCTGCTCCAGAATCGAGCCCCAGCATGCGCCATCCCCGATATATCTGCATCCATGGGCACTTCTACCAGCCCCCCCGCGAGAACCCGTGGCTGGGGGTTGTCGAGGTGCAAGACTCGGCGGCCCCGTTTCACGACTGGAACGAGCGGATCACCCACGAGTGCTACGCTCCCAACACTCGGGCCAGACTGCTCGACGGCCAGGGGCGAATCATCAACCTCCTGAACAACTACGCCTGGATCAGCTTCAACTTCGGCCCCACGCTCTTGCAGTGGATGGCCGACACCGCCCCGGAGACTCTGCCGGGCATTGTCGAGGCCGACCGGCTGAGCCAGGAGCGGCGGCGGGGGCATGGCAATGCGCTCGCCCAGGTCTACAACCACATGATCTTGCCCCTGGCCAGCCCCAGGGACAAGCAGACCCAGGTGCTCTGGGGCATCGCCGATTTCCGGCATCGCTTCGGCCGTGATCCCGAGGGCATGTGGCTGGCCGAGACGGCCGTCGACGTGGAGTCGCTGGAAGTCCTGGCCGAGGCCGGCATTCACTTCACGATCCTGGCGCCCCCGCAAGCTCGGCGGTGGCGCAGGCTCGGCGAGAAGAACTGGATCGAGATCTCCGGCGGCATCGATCCCTCGCGGGCCTACCTCTGCCGCCTTCCCTCGGGACGCTCGATCGTCCTGTTCTTCTACGACGGCATCGTCTCTCAACAGGTCGCCTTCGAGCGGCTGCTCGATCACGGCGACCGCTTCCTGGAGCGGCTCTTCCACGGGTTCGACGCCCGCCGCGAACATCCCCAGCTCATGCACATCGCTACTGACGGCGAATCGTACGGGCACCATCACGCCCACGGCGACATGGCCCTGGCTCACGTGCTGCATCGCCTGTCGAAGGACCCCGACGTGCGGTTGACCAACTACGGCGAGTTCCTCGAGCTGCACCCCCCCGAATGGGAAGTCGAGATCCACGAGAAGAGCTCGTGGAGCTGCGTCCACGGGGTCGAACGCTGGCGCGCCGACTGCGGCTGCAAGATGCGCGGCGACTGGCACCAGAAGTGGCGCGCGCCTCTGCGTGAGGCGCTCGACGCCCTCAAGGACCAGCTCGACCACCTGTTCAGCACCCGGGGACGGGAGTGCTTTCCCAATCCCTGGACCGCGCGCGACGCCTTCATCGAGGTGATCCTCCGCCGAGAGTCTTCCGGGGCCGTCCCTGACTTCCTCAAGAAGCACGGCCATGCTGACCTGGACGACGTCCAGACCACCGATGCCCTGCGGCTGCTGGAGATGCAGCAGGACGCCATGCTCATGTTCACGTCGTGCGGCTGGTTCTTCGACGAGATCAGCGGTCTGGAGACCGTCCAGTGCCTGCACTATGCCGCGCGCGCCATGGCACTCGCCCGCACGTTCCATCGCGATTTCGAGCCGGCGTTCGTCGAGGCGCTGGCCGCCGCGCCGAGCAATCTCCCGAGGTTCGGCGACGGGTCCGGGGTCTGGAACCAGATCATCCGGCCCACGGTCGTCGATCTCGACCGGGTCCTGGCTCATCACGCCATCAGCCTGATCTGCGGGTCTCCCGACGACGAGATTGGCGACCGCGTTTACTCCTACGACATGGAGGTCCTCGACCAGGAGATTCGCTCGCGGGGCAGCGGTCACCTGGCCGTCGGCCGGCTGCGGGCCCGGTCGCGCCGCACCTGGAACGAGGCCGAGACGTACTTCGTGGTCGTCCACTTCGGCGGGCTCGACTTCCATGCCGTGCTCGGCCAGGACATGGAGCTGGACGAGTATCAGGCGTTCAAGCTGCGGCTGATGGCCACGTATCGCGCGGGGTCGCTCGCCGACGTGATGAGCCTGCTGAGCAGCGAGTTTCCCGGCAAGGCTCACCGCCTGGACGACCTCTTCCGGGACGAGCAGCGGCGGGTCATCGGCATCGTCCTGGCCGACCGCTTCGAGGATTACCAGCGGTCGTTCGAGCACCTGGCCAACCAGGACGAGGAGGTGCTCAACCGCCTGGGCCAGTTGAACTATCCGATCCCGAAATCGATGCGCGCCGCGGCCTCAGCGTACATCGATCATCACCTGGAAGAGCAGATCGCGTGCCTGGAACGCGGCGAGGAGACCACCCTTGCCGGCATCGAGCACCTGCACGAGCGCGGCAAGGCCTGGGGCTATCTGCCCGAGACCACCATCCTCGAGAAGACCGTTGCCGAAGCCATGAAGCGCACCCTCGGTCGAATCGAACCCGAAGCCGACCTGGCCGCGATCACCGCCCGGGTCGGCCTTCTGCTCGACACCTGTGCTCTTCTGGGCGTCAAGCCCGACATCTGGCAAGTCCAGAACCAGTTCCTGAGCGCCTTCCTCGATCTCTCGCTCACCGCCGCCATGAACGCCCCCCTGCGCGAGACCTTCGCCACGCTCGCAACCCGCCTGAACGTCAGCCCGAGCCTGCTGGGGTGGAGGCCTTGATTTTGGATTTTAGATTTTGGATTGTTGCGACGCAGGGTTTTCCGCGACGAGACTGTGATGGCGACAATCTGGTTGAGTTCGTCGATCAGTTCCACGAGTCGATGCGCAGGGAGGGTTTCTGATTCGATGAGGAGCTCGATCCAGTAGATGCTCTCGTCCGCTTCCACTTCCACAATGGCCAGCTTGGCGATCATGTCGGCTGGGGATTTTCCGCGGCATGCCGCGCGGTAATTCGCTCCCACGCTCGTTCCCGAACGCAACAGTTGCCTACCGATGACGTCAGCGATTTTTGTAGACGGCAACGCCTCGACCACCTTGATCACCCTCAAAGCGATCCTCTTCGTCCGCTCTTTAAGTTCCACCTCATTCATAAGTCAGTCTCAATCCAAAATCACGAATCCAAAATCCAAAATCACGAATCCAAACTCCAACTTGGTGTCGGCTCTTTTTTCAACGAGAATGAACCGACACCAATAATCCTATCCGCGAATGCACGCAAGGTGGCAAGCCATTGTTTTAAGACTACTCTGGGTTTACGATTGAAGGACATGGGTTTGATTGACCCAGAAAGACTGCTCAGAGGCAGTCCCGATCCAGTCCTTGGGAGCCAAATGTCATGGCTCAGTGTTCAACGTGCGGCTCGACCGTGCCGGAAAGCGTCGCGGTCTGCCCAGATTGCGGCATGGAACTTAAGTCCGCCAGTGCTCCGGCGGCAGAGCCAAGTCCGGCGGCTGGTTTTCCCCCGAAGCCTGCTCCTCAGCCTGTTCCGGCCCCAGTGCCAACTCCCCCTGCTTCGCAAGCGCAGGCAGTGACTGCCGGGGCTCGACTAACGCTTCGCCGAGGTGGGGCTTTGTCTCAAGAGGTATTCTTTCTCGGGAGCGGTCCGTCCATCATCGGGCGCTTTGACCCCGAGACGGGTCCTGTGGATCTTGACCTGGGGCCGCTTCCCGAAGCCGTCTACGTCTCGAGGCATCATGCTGAAATCTGGTGCGATGCTTCGAGCCTGTGGTTTGTCAAAGATCTTGGCTCAGGAAATGGCACGTTCGTATGTGCCGCGGGCGAGCGCCAGTTCAAGAAAGCAAGCGGAGACCATCCGATCAAGGACGGCGATGAAATAGCCTTTGGCAATGCGCGATTTGAGTTTCGAGTTGGCTGATCATGGCTGCGGTATTGGGCGGTGAGGCCTGGTATGGAAAACCCTCGTGATGCGAGTGCTACCCCCGTAACGGGCACCGAAGCTACGACTGAACCGTTGGAAGAGCTAAGCGATCCTCTCGACGTGCCCGAGGTTGACGCAAAGCCGCTTCCCAATGGATCCACGCTTGCCCCTGAGGACGAAGAGCCGTTCACGGTCATTCGACTATTAAAAGACGGCTTTCCGCTAAGGTTCTACGAGGCCAGGCAAGACGATGACGAAGAGACGCTCTGGCTCTGGGAGAGAACAGGGGAAAGCGCCTCGCTCTTAACGAACGAGGGGAATCTCCTTCAAGAAGTTCGCTGCCCGATGTTTCCCCGGGTCCAGGCAAAGTTTACCCATGATGAACGCTCTTATCTCGCAACCGAGAGCTGCCCCGGGGAGACACTCGCGGAGCAACTTTGCGCGGGAAAGCTCGAGCCTCATCGGGCAGTCTCAATCCTCTCTCAAGTGGCCTTCGCCCTTACGAAGCTCCATGATGCAGGCTTCGTTCATCTGGGACTGCGCCC
>JBAUOX010000027.1:0-3453 GCA_049579985.1 Isosphaeraceae bacterium
CGGCGAATGGAAGTTCAACACGCGACCATGCAGATTCTCGTGGGATGCAGCCGCCTGGACGAGGCGATTCCCAACCTGCTTTCCACCATCGGACGCCTCCTGGATTTCGACGTGGCCGAGTGCTGGATGGTGGATCGACAGGCGGGCGTGCTGCGGTCGGCAGCGATACCGTGGACCTCGCAGCGTATCGGCCCGGAATGGGCCCGCGCGAGGGTGGAGCGGGAATTTCCCCCGGGAGTCGGGCTGCCCGGGCGAGTCTGGTCCACGGGCTGCTCGGCCTGGATTGCCGACATGACGCAAGAACCAGGCGGTCGATTGGTGCGGAGAGAACTCGCGGTTCGCACTGGTCTGCGCAGCGCATTCAGCTTTCCGATCATCGCCAGCAAGGCAGGGCCGATCCTCGGGGTGATGACCTTCTTCTCCCGTGAACCGCTGGAGCGCGATGAGCCGCTGTTGCAGGCCATGACGACGCTGGGGCGGCAGATCGGCCTGTTCGCCGAGCGGTGGCGGACCCAGGCCGAGCTGATGCAGGTCAACGCCCGGCTCAATGCGCTGCTCGACGCCTCCACCGAGGTCTCGATCATCGCGGCTGACCGCGACGGGCTGATCACTGTCTTCAACCCGGGAGCCGAGCGCATGCTGGGATACTCCGCACAGGAGATGGTCGGCGTGTCGACTCCCTTGCTAATTCACGATGCCCAGGAAGTGAGCGCACACGCGGCGCGGTTGTCGGCCGAGTTCGGTACCACGATCGAGGGGTTCGACACCTTCGTCGAGCGGGCGCGACGGGGGGGCCACAACGTCGGCGAGTGGACCTACATCCGCAAGGACGGCACGCGGCTGACCGTTCTGCTCGCGGTGACGGCGGTGTTTGACCCAGAGGGGAATATCAACGGGTTCCTCGGTATCGCCACCGATTTGACCGACCGCCAGCGGGCCGAGCGCAACCTTCGTGAGAGCGAGGCCCGATTCCGCCGCCTGGTCGAAGCCAACATCTTGGGTGTCGTCTTCGGAGACATCAAAGGCAACATCACCGACGCCAACGACGCGTTTCTGGAGATGGTCGGCTATACCCGCGAGCAGATGGACGCCGGCAGACTTCCCTGGGATGCGCTCATCCCGTCGACCTCCGTCGAGCTCCTGCAGCGCTGCCGCGCCGATCTGAAGCGCCGGGGAAGTTGCGCCCCGTTCGAGCTGGAATGTCGGCGAGCGGATGGCCAGAGTCTTCCCGTGCTGCTCGGGGTCGCTCTGCTCGACGAGCATCGCCCCGCCGAGCCCGGCGCACCAGTTGTGGCGTTCTGCCTTGACCTCTCGGAGCGGAAACGCCTGGAAGACCAGCTTCGCAGACACGCCAGCGAGCTGGCCGAGGCCGACGCCCGCAAGAACGAGTTTCTGGCGATGCTGGGACACGAGCTGCGCAATCCCCTGGCTCCAATTCGCAATGCCGTCAAGATCATGAAGCAGCGCGGTTCCGACGACCCTGCCCTCTGCTGGGCCCGCGACGTGATCGACCATCAGACGCGGCAGATGGCACAGCTCGTTGATGATCTGCTGGAGATCTCACGCGTCACCCGGGGCAAGGTCCGGCTCCAGAAGGAAGTGGTCGCCGTCGCCACCATCATCGCCTACGCGGTGGAGACCAGCCGGCCGATCATCGATGCGCATCGCCATCGGCTCTCGATCGCGCTGCCCCCTGAAACGATTCTGGTGGATGCCGACGCGGTTCGCATGGCCCAGGTGCTTTCGAATCTACTGAACAACGCGGCCAAGTACACCGAGGCGGGAGGGCACATCCGCCTGGCCGTCAAGGTCGAGGAGGAACTGGTCGCTTTCCAGGTCCGCGACAACGGCATCGGCATTCCAGCAGAGATGCTCTCCAGCGTCTTCGACCTGTTCACCCAGATCGATCATTCGCTGGACCGCTCGAGTGGGGGCCTGGGGCTGGGCCTGACCGTGGTGCGCAGCCTGGTCGAGATGCACGGCGGCAGCGTGCAAGCCGCCAGCGAGGGGCTGGGAAAGGGTAGCGAGTTCATGGTCCGCCTGCCGATCTGGAAACCGGAGGAAACAACGGCCGCTGACCGGCCACCGTTTGTCTCCTCTGCCTCGGCGAAGTCTCACACCCCCACGAGCCCGGCTCCGCGCAGCCGCAAGGTGCTTGTGGTTGACGATAACGTCACGTCGGCACAGAGCCTGGAGTTGCTGCTGACACTCGAGGGGCACGAGGTCCAGGTCGTCCATGACGGCCCTTCCGTACTGCAGGCGGTCAGCCGTCACCATCATGAAATTGTGCTCATGGATATCGGCCTGCCAGGGATGAGCGGTTACGAGGTGGCTCGGCAATTGCGCCGGCAGCCCGAGCTGGGCAACCCTCTCATCATTGCCGTCACCGGCTATGCCGAGGACGAGGCGCGCCGCCTCTCACGCGAGGCGGGCTTCGACCACCATCTGGTCAAGCCCGTCGACCCTGACGCCATCCTGGCCCTCCTGGCATCGCTCGAGTGGTCGGAGCAGCCTGACCAGTTGAAGCCCTTGAAATCCAGGGACTCGGCGGTTGAGCTGGTGGATCGATAGGTCTGGCGTGGGCAGTGGCAGTCCGGAGCATTGGCAGTATGCTCTGCCGCTTCAACGAATCAAGAGTTGCGGGCCTTCAAACCGGTCGAAAGCGTGATCCCCGGGTCTGTGCTCACGCCGTGGCTGCCCTCGAAGTTCAGACCCAGGAAGGCCGGTACTCGGCGGTTGGCAGCGGCATCCTTGGGAAGATAAAGCAGAAGATTGATCGCGGGCCCGGCCGGATCGTCACCGAACCGGATCGCGACCTCGCGACGGATCGCCTTGCCTCCCAGGGCCTCTCGATCTTCCGAGCACACCGTGAACTTTGGCTTGATGGGATGGGTCGGCGTCGGCACCTTGCCGCACATGTAGGTTTCGAAGAGTTTCATGATCTCGGGCCGACGCCGCGTGTTCCAGGCTTCCGCCGTGGTGACGCGTTCCCCGTCACTGGCGACCAGGGGATCGGGCAGCGTGTAGAGACCGACCTTGGCCTCGTCATAGTTGGCGACAGGCGATTGAGCCATGGCGGGCCGGTCCAGAACGAGAAAACCGAGGCACATGCCGAAAAGCGCTACGAAGCACCGTCAGCAGCGGTAAGGATCGCTTGGGACGATTGCTCTCAGTCGAATGATCGAGGGGGCCATGCGCAAGCTCCGCGGAGGAAAGGTACGACCCGAGTACATCATCCGCCTTCTTGTGATGATGCTCTCCCGTGAGGCTCGGTGCAACCGTCGACCGGCTCAAGCGCGGCGGTTGCTTCTTAGGCGACCGGCAGGAATTACCTCACCCGCAACATTCACCAGCCCGGTCGGGCATCCTCGATCTGTGTTTGGACCGCCTTCCGGTCGCCCTGGCTCTGGGAGACTGGCGAACCTCCCTCCGATCGTGGGACAAGATTCCAAT
>JBAUOX010000028.1:0-2832 GCA_049579985.1 Isosphaeraceae bacterium
TGATCGTCTGGTTCGGGGAATCGCCGGCCCTGCTGCGCGACCAGGTCTACCTCAGGGCCCGCTACGCCGATGCGCCCGGGGTGCTCGAGGGAGTGGCCGTGCGCAAGAGCGGCATCCGGGTGGGCGAGGTGGCCGCGATCCAGTTCGACCATCGGCCCAACCAGCCCGATGGAGTGCTTGTGACCATGGCCATCGAGCACAAGTACTCGATCCGCGAGGGGTCCGTGCCACGGCTCTCGCGGTCGTTGATCGGCGACGTGACCATCGACCTGCTTCCCGGGACCGGGCAAGCCGACTTGCAACTGGGCCGCACTCCCGCCGACGCCCCGATTGTCGAGGGCGAAGTCGCCACCGACCCGTCCAAGGTCCTGGCCGCGGCCACGCAGGCGTTCGACATAGTCGGCGACACGCTCAAGACGATCAACGAGGCAGCCGCCGGCCTGGCCAAGCTCTCCAAGAACGCCGAGCACATCGACGACTTCCTCAAAACCTGGACCAGGACCGGGCAGGATGTCTCCGCAGCCTCGCAAGGAATCGATCAGTTCCTCAAGACCAATGAGGACGATCTCCGCACCACCATCGCCCACCTCAAGAAGGTGGGCGAGAAGCTCAACAACATCCTGACCCCCGAAACTCAGGACTCGCTCAAGACCGGGATCGCCAGGCTCTCTTCGGCCACGGCCCGCCTCGACGCCCAGCTCGCCGATGTCGGACCCCTGCTGAAAGACCTGGGGTCGCCCGTCAATCACGCGCCGACCACCGACTTCGGCCAGAGCGTCCGTCGCTTCAACCGGGTGGTCGCGGACTTGGAGCTGCTCTCCGCCACATTACGCAACCGCAAGGGCACGCTGAACACCGACGGCTCGATCCAGAAGCTGCTGACGCAGCCGGATCTCTACGACAACTTCAACACCATGGCCTTGAACGCCTCCCAGGCGCTGAGCCAGCTCAAGGTCGTCCTGACCTCGTTCCGCACCTTCGCCGAACGGGTCTCACGCGACCCCTCGGCCATCTCGCGGGGCGTCCTGTCACGGTAAGAAACGGCCCAGCTTCAAACATTCTCCGGCCACACGGAGCCTTCTCAACCCGCTTGACGGGCGACAGACGGTATTGTGTGATCAATCATGACGGAGCCGGGAATCTCGAGCACCTTTCCCTTCGTCCGGAGAATCGACCATGCGTCTGCCTGATCGCCGCCGTTTTCTCCACGATACCGCCGCGCTTGCCGCTGCGCTCGTCGCGCTTCCCGCCGGTTTGACCCGCGCCAGGGACCACGAGGACTCGGGGCTCAGCGAGACCGAGGACAAGGCGATCAGCGCCAATGACATCCTTCGGGTCGGCGTGGTCGGCGTGCACGGGCGGGGCATGGAGCATATCGAAGGCTTCGGCCATCTCAAGGATGTGCGCATCGCCGCGATCTGCGACATCGATCAGAACGTGATCGGCTCCGCGAAGCATGAGATCGAGCAACTCTACGGCAATTCGCCCCGCTACTACCAGGACATCCGCCGGTTGCTCGACGATAAGGAGATCGACGCGATCTCCGTCGCCACGACCAACCACTGGCACGCGCTGGCTACCATCTGGGCCTGCCAGGCCGGTAAGGACGTCTACGTTGAGAAGCCGGTCAGTCACAACGTGACCGAGGGGCGGCGGATGGTAGAGGTTGCACGGAAGCAGAACCGGATCGTCCAGACTGGTACGCAATTGCGCAGCCATAAGGGCATGCAGGACGCCATGGCCTTCATCCACTCGGGCCAGCTCGGCAAGGTCTACATGGCCAAGGGCCTCTGCTACAAGCCCCGAGGCTCCATCGGCTACAAACCCGATGGCCCTGTGCCCGCCGGCGTTGACTACAACCTCTGGCTCGGCCCCGCGCCCGAGCGGCCGTTCAATCCCAACAGGTTCCACTACAACTGGCACTGGTTCTGGGACTACGGCAACGGCGACCTGGGCAACCAAGGCATTCACCAGATGGACGTGGCCCGCTGGGGACTGAACAAGCACGAGTTCCCCAAGGCCGTTCTTGCCTCGGGCGGCCGGTTCGGCTGCTCCGACGACGGTCAGACTCCGAACACGCTGCACGTTTCCTACGAGTTTGACGACTGCGAGCTTCAGTTCGAGGTCCGTGGTCTTGCCACCAATGACGAGCTCGAGGTCAAGATCGGCGACATTTTCTATGGCACCGAGGGCATCCTCGCCGTCACCAGCTACATCAACTGGCAAACATACCTCGGCCCGAAGCTCGAGAAAGGCCCCGGCGGCACCGGCGGCGGCGACCACTTCGCCAATTTCGTGAAGGCCGTCAAGTCTCGCGACCACACGCTCCTGGCCGCCGACATCGAAGAGGGCCACCTCTCGAGCGCCTACTGCCACCTGGGCAACATCGCCTACCGGCTGGACCGCAAGCTGCACATCAACCCTATGAGAGAGTCGTTCATCGCCGATCCCGAAGCCGACTCGCTGCTCACCCGCCAGTACCGACAACCGTTCGTCGTCCCGGCCAAGTCGTGAGCTCGGCGCAAGACTCGGGCCATCGACCACCAAGGACGCCTTGTTCGGCGCGAGCCTCACGACCCGCGCCGAACGAAGCCGGCTGCCCACGCTTCTTGGGTTCCCTTTGCTTCTTTTTGCAATGAGACAACACAGGGCTAAGAAACCCCCGAAAAGCGTGGGGTGGGGCAGCGAAGCGCTACCGCAACACGAACGCCTCTAACCACAGAGAGCACAGAGATCACGGAGAGAATTCCAGGTAGGTCCGTCAGAGGCATCCATTCCGATCCAAGACCGTTTGATCCTCTGGGTCAATTTGACGGATGTTGATCTCATTCC
>JBAUOX010000029.1:0-3255 GCA_049579985.1 Isosphaeraceae bacterium
CCCAGAAGTTGGGTGTCATCGAGGCAAGTTACGCCTCCGCGATAATCGGCGTTGAAGCGACGGTCCCCTCGCCGAATTCTTATGGCGTCAAAACTTAAAGCTTGTCTCCGAATCGATCATGCAGGCGATCGAGTACTCTGCGACTGACCGAGGGCTTCGCTGGCGATCCGTTTCAGGCCGCGGAGATCGAGCTTGCCGGTACCCAGAAGCGGCAGGGCATCGACCTTCACGAAGGAGTCGCGGCGGGGAAGATAGAGGTTGGGCAAGCCGAGCTTCCGCATCTTCTCGAGCGCTTCATTGACGCGGTCGTCGCAGGTGGTATGCAGGACGGCCAGCCGGTCGCCGTCGCGGCTATCGGTGATGGCGGTGACGGCGAAGACCGGCTCGTCGGCCCCGATCGCCTCGTTGAGGGCTTCTTCGACGCGGACGTGGGGGACCATCTCGCCGCCGATCTTGGAGAACCGGGTCAGCCGTCCGGTGATCTTGAGGAACCCGTCCTCGTCCACCAGGCCGAGGTCGCCCGTCACATACCAGCCGTCGCACAAGGCCTTCCGGGTCAAGTCGTCCCTGTGCAGGTAGCCCTTCATCACGTTGGGGCCTTTGACCAGGATCATGCCTTCGGTGTTCGCCGGCAGAGGTTCGATCTGCTCCAGGTTTTCGAGATGCTCCTGTCCGGCGATGCTCTCTGGCTTGATGATCCGCACCGAAACGCCGGGAAGGGTGTGGCCGACCGTGCCGCGCCGGGAGCCGGGCTGGTAACAACCCGGGGCGCGAAAGTCGGGTGCGTTGACGGCGACGACCGGTGAGCACTCGGTCACGCCGTAACCTTCCAGCGGCCGGATGCCGAAGGTGTCCTCGAAGGCTCGGGAGATCGAGTCGGGAAGCTTGTCGGCGCCCGCGATGGCCAGCCGCAGCGAGCCGAACTGCGCCGGGGCACAGCGCCGGGTGTAAATGTGCATAAACGCCGGCGTGGCGAGCAGGACGGTTGCCCAGTACCGCTCGACGAGCTCGCCGACGACTCCCGACTCCTGGGGTTTGACGTGGCAGATCAGCCCCATTCCGCGGCACGTTCCCAACCAGAGCAGCAGGTATCCGAAGGAGTGGAATAGCGGCAGGACATCGAGGAGGCGGTCGGTCGGATAGATGTGGAAGATCTGGCCGATGGCCTCGATTTCGGAGTCGATGTTGAAGTGGGAGAGGACCGCCCCCTTGGGATCGCCCTCGCTGCCGCTGCTGAAGATCACCGCAACGGTATCGTCAACCGAGATCCGCCGGGTCGCTCCCGCGATCTTCTCGAGCAGCCTGATCGGTGCCAGACAGGCCAGCACCAGGGCGGCCGCGCGGCCCTTTCGGCCGATCGCCGAGCGGATCTCCTCGATCCAGATCACCTCAACGCCATCGGGCAGCTCGAGGCTGGCTTTCTCGACGAAGCTCCGGCTGGTAACCAGTGTCCGCAGACCGGCCAGAGCGGCGGCCGAGCTCATTGCCGCCTTGCCCGCGGTGAAGTTGAGATTGACCACGACGCGTCCGGAAACGGCTGCGGCCAGGTTCACCAGGACCCCTCCCACGCTGGTCGGCAGCATGATTCCCACGGCATCCTGCCCCTGCCACCTGGTGCGGAGCGCGCGGGCCAGGGCAATCACTCCCGCCAGCGCCTTGATGCACGACAGCTCGCCACTGATCAGATCGGCCATGGCGAGCCGGAACGGATGCCGCCGCGCCTGGCGGATGAATTCCTGGTGCAGCGGCCGGCGATCTTCCTTGCGATGTTCCCAGGCGCGCTGATCGAGCTCCGCGATCGCCTGGCGGATCTCGGCGGCCGAGGTCGTGGAGGGTAGCGGAGCGCCGAACGAGACCGTCACGGGAAGTGGGATGCGCTCCGGGAGCCAGCGCCTCTGCATGGGGCTGAAGACGCTGGAGGTGGCCCGGTCGAGATGGACGGGAATGATCGGCACATCGCGTCCCTTGACGATCCGCTCCATGCCTCGCCGGAACGGCAGGGTCATACCGGTCCGCGTGATCTGGCCTTCCGGGAAGATGCAGACGAGCTCGCCGTCATCGAGTGCCCGGCCCGCCTCGCGAAAGGCTTCCAGGATCATCCTCGGGCCGCCGTGGCCGGCAATCGGGATCGCCCCCATGGTGCGGAGGAACCGGCCCAGGAGCGGCCGTTTGAAATACTCGGCATAGACGACGAACCGGATCGGCCGATCGATCGTGCCCATCACGAACAGACCGTCGGCGAACGAGACGTGGTTCGGTGTCAAGAGCGCGGGTCCATGGTCGGGAACGTTGCTCCGGCCCAGCACGCGCAGCTTGTAGAGCGTGCTCGCCAGCAAGATCAACAGGAACCGCAAGAGTGCATCGGGGGCCAGCCAGAGTGCCCAGAGCGTTCCCGCCGCCAGCACCGCGGAGGCTCCGAGAAACGTCCCTCGCGCCGAGAAGCCGCCTGCCGCAAGCACCATCGCCAGGATTGATCCGGCCAGCATGCCCACGTTGACCAGCATGTTGCCCAGGGCAATCACGGCCCCGCGCCGATCCTCCGGCGACCTCCACTGGATGAGCGCGCTCAAGGGCACGAACACGAGGCCGGCGGAAAACCCGACCAGACCCATCAGCAGAATCGTTCCCGCCAGGCCCGGTCCGGTCAGGGCGAAGGCCAGTGTGCTGAGCGTCAATCCCAAGGCGCCGAGAGGAACCAGGCCATATTCCACCTTGGAAGCCGAGAGCCGACCCGCCGCCAGCGATCCCACCCCGATGCCGATGCCGATGGCCGCCAGGGGAAGCCCGGACATCCACTCCGGCAGCTCCAGCGTCTTCATCGCGTAAGCCAGCACCGGAGCGGGGACCAGGCTGGCGATTGACCAGACGATCACCTGGCCCATGATTGCCAGCCGGAGGATACGGTCGGCACGTATCGCCCTCCAGGCGAGCTGGAATGTCTCTGCCAGTCCTCCTTCCGAACGCGCGGCAGGAACCCGCGGAATTCCCAGCGCGGCGACCAGCCCCAGCGCCGAGACTCCCGCGAGCAGTGTGCCCCCCAGCCAGGCCCGAGCCCCCGTGAAGTAGACGATGATCCCGCCGGCCACTGTCCCGCCGATGATCGCCAGGTTGGTCCACATCTCCATCAGACCGTTGCCCGAGGAGAGCTTCTCGTGGGGCAGGATTTCGGGCAGGATGCCGTACTTGGACGGGCTGAAGAGGGCGGCCTGCACGCCCAGAAGCCCGAGGATCACCAGCGCCGGGAAGCCTCCGGCG
>JBAUOX010000030.1:0-2650 GCA_049579985.1 Isosphaeraceae bacterium
TATTTCGATGTCTTGCGTCCCCAGGACCGGGTCGCGGTCAAGCCCCACGCCAGCCCGATCTTTCATGCCATTCAGTATCTGCTGGGGCGGCAGCCGCGTGAGCGGCTCGAGCGGTTTCGCGCCTTCGGCGGCGCGCAATCATACCCCTCGCGGACCAAGGACTGTGACGATGTCGATTTCTCGACCGGCTCGGTCGGCCTGGGGGTGGCGATCACGCTTTTCGCCTCGCTGGTGCAGGATTATCTCCGGCTCAAGCAACTCGTGCCCGACGACCGGCCCGCGGGCCGGATGATCGCACTGGCAGGCGATGCCGAGCTCGACGAGGGCAATGTCTTCGAAGCCCTCCTGGAGGGCTGGAAGCACGACGTCCGCAATGTCTGGTGGATCATCGACTACAATCGCCAGAGCCTGGACAACGTGGTCGAAGATCGGCTTTTCCAGCGGATCGACAGCATATTCCGGTCGATGAACTGGAACGTGGTGACGCTGAAATACGGCCGCCGCCTCCAGGACGTCTTCAAGCGACCTGGTGGCGAGTCCCTGCGGGACTGGATCGACAACTGCCCCAACTCGCTGTACTCGGCGCTGGTCTACCGCGGCGGCGCCGGCTGGCGAGCTCGGCTGCAGCGCGACCTGGGGACGACCGCGGGAATCGCGGCGCTGCTCGAGGAGCACGACGACGCGGCGTTGCACGGACTGATGACCAACCTGGGCGGGCACGATATGGAGTCGGTTCTCGAGGCCTTCCACGGGGTCGACACCGACGTCCCGACGTGCTTCATCGCCTACACGATCAAGGGCTTCGGCCTGCCGTTCGCCGGCCACAAGGATAATCACTCGGGTCTGATGAGCCCTGAGCAAATGGAGGTTTACCGCCGGTCCGAGAGGATCGCGCCGGGGCGAGAGTACGACCCGTTCGCCGGTCTGGACATTCCCGAGGACATGCTCCGGCGGTTCCTCGATCAGGTGCCCTTCACCGCCCATGCCGAGCGCCGGCACGAACCGCCCCGCCTGGCGGTGCCCGAGGCATTGGCAATTTCCCAGGGGCCGCGGATGTCCACGCAGGAAGGCTTCGGCAGGCTCTTGAACGAGCTGTCGCGGGATCCGGGCGGGTTCACGGACCGGATCGTCACGACTTCGCCGGACGTGACCGTTTCCACCAACCTCGGCGCGTGGGTCAATCGCCGCGGCCTGTTCGATCGCCGCTGCCGCGCCGATCTCTGTGCTGAGGAGGCCGTGGCATCGGCTCAGAAGTGGGAGATGTCTCCCGGCGGCCAGCATATCGAGCTGGGAATCGCCGAGAACAACCTGTTTCTCCTGCTCGCCGTCCTCGGGCTGTCCGGCCCGCTCTTCGGGGTTCGCCTGCTCCCCATCGGCACGCTTTACGACCCGTTCATCTGCCGTGGCCTCGACGCGCTGAATTACGCCTGTTACCAGGGGGCGAAGTTCCTGCTGGTGGCCACGCCGTCGGGCATCAGCCTGGCTCCGGAGGGAGGCGCGCACCAGTCGGTGATCACGCCGCTGATCGGCATCGGCCAGCCCGGCATGACGGCGTTCGAGCCCGCCTTCGTGGACGAGCTGGCCGTGATTGTTGCGTGGGCCTTGGGGCATATCCAGGACGATGACGGCAGTTCGGTTTACCTCCGCCTCTCGACCCGGCCGGTGAACCAGCCGGAGCGCCCGATGACCGCCGAATTGCGATCCGCCATCGTCCGCGGCGGTTACTGGTTGGTTCCCCCGGGGTCCGGGGCGAGATTGGCGGTTGTCTGCTCCGGCGTCGTCACGCCCCAAGCCGCCGAGGCGCACGCCCTGATTCGCGAGGATATCCCCGAGGCCGGGCTGCTGGTGGTGACTTCGGCCGGCCGGCTCCACGCGGACTGGCTGGCCGCCGCCCACGCGCGAAGCGCTGGCGCGCCGGAAGGCCGTTCGCACGTCGAAACCTTGCTGAATGCCCTCTGCCCCGGCGCGGCCCTTGTGACCGTCCTCGATGGCCACCCGGCGACGCTTTCCTGGCTGGGCGCCGTGGCCCGCCACCGCGTCGTGGCCCTGGGCGTTGATCGTTTCGGCCAGTCGGGTGACATCCCCGACCTCTATCGCGAGTATGGCCTCGATTCCCAGGCCATCATCGACGCCGCCGCCCGGGCGTGCCTGGATCAACACGGCGGGCTCGCTCGTGGCGGAGAATCCGGTAGGTGATAAAAGAATCAATGACACGACACAGGGCTAAACAGTAGTTTCCAGGTTTTACTGTACTAATTCTATACAAACGATCATTAAAAGTGGCGAGAGTACATGTCTCAATCGTAGTAATGCGTAGCTCAGGTTGGGGCGCAAAGCCTAAATACGCAAACCTTTACACCAATTTATAGTAAACAACACACGAATTCGGGTTGATGTTATTTCGTCGTTTCTGTAGATTGAGATAGTGTTATCTAACGCATGTGTAACGAGCGTGGTTTGACCGAAGTCTTTGGCTTTACAGGACTTGCATTACTACAGTAAATCCTGGAAACTGCTGGCTAAAAAGAAGCGCCGGTTCGAGACTCCTCGCTGATCACCACCAGGTCCAAGGGGACGAGCCACACTAACCCGAAGCGTGAGCGAGGGATGCCGCAAGTCAGTTGCGGCGCTGTTAGCAGCGGCCAAACAC
>JBAUOX010000031.1:0-3213 GCA_049579985.1 Isosphaeraceae bacterium
CAAACTACCCGATCGGCAGGTTGACAGTTCGAGCGGCCCTACGCGGCCCGCCGTGCCTACTAACCCGAAGCGTGAGCGAGGGTCTTTTCCAATTCTGCCGCAAGGACTTGCGTCAATCCTCGCTCACCCTTCGGGTTAGTGTGGAGAGGAACCGCAGGTGTCAAGGCAGAGACGCCGTCAATCCCCGGCCATGGGACGATCCCAACTGCGGGCATTATCCCAAAAATAGCGAGATACAGGGGGGTGACGGCATGACACTCTTGGGGCCGTGAGATTCGGCCTTTCCTACGTTTTTCCGCCAGCAGAAGCGCCGAAACTTCGGTGCTCTGCCGCACAAAGTGTCAAGTCGGTAGAGGAGCGGTTTGGGACGATGCCGTGCGGAGAGAATTTGCTTTGCCCCCTTGGATTCGCCGAGAACAGTGTTCAAGCCTTTCTCTTAACAATACGTTGCGGCGATCCGCACAAAAAGTCATTTGCTTCGCTTGTTGCATTTGCTGCGTTTGTCCAGTATACTCCTGCTGGAGGATAGGAGAAACAAACATGGACATAATGCTCGCCGATATTCAAAAAGCCGTCCCCCCGACAGCCGCAGACGCCCAGCTCGCACTGGAATCCAGCCGCCGGCTGAGCCAATTCCTTGCGGCGAGGCCCAAGAAGGCTCTTCGTGTCCGAATCGAACCGGAGAACGAACCGGAAGAATCAATCTCGATTCCCGTTGCGGCGTTTCGGTTGCTGAACAGCATCCTTACCGAGATGGCCAAGGGGAACGCGGTGACGCTGATCCCGGTACATGCTGAACTGACGACCCAGCAAGCGGCAGACATCCTGAATGTCTCCCGACCGTTTCTGATCGAACAGCTTGAGAAGGGTGTCATTCCGTACAGGAAAGTCGGAACGCACCGCCGAGTCATGTTCAAGGATCTGATGGAATACAAGCAGACGATGGACCACAACCGCCTGAAGGCGCTTGAAGAATTGTCTGTCATCGACCAAGAACTTGGACTCGGTTACTGAGAATGAGCCATTTCACGGTCGTCTACGACGCTTGCGTGCTTTACCCGGCACCACTGCGTAGTTTCCTGATGTATCTGGCAATGACCGACCTGTACCGGGCGCGGTGGACCAATGGTATTCACGAAGAGTGGATGCGCAACGTTCAAAAGGACTACCCGGACTTCACTCGCCAGCAGGCCGAGAAAATCCGCGAGCTGATGAACGCACACGTTGTCGATTGCATCGTCACGGGCTATGAAACGCTCATTCCATCCCTGACCATGCCCGATCCGGACGACCGTCACGTCCTGGCCGCTGCCATCCGCTGCGGGGCCGATCTTATTGTGACCTTCAACCTCAAAGACTTTCCCGAGGCTGTCCTCAAGCCGTATGGCATCGAGGCACAGCATCCCGACGACTTCCTCACGCACCAACTCGACCTTGCTCCGAACGTCGTCTGCGCAGCAGCCAAGCGACAGCGTCAGAGTTTGAAGAAGCCGCCCATGAGCGTTGAAGAATACCTCGCGTCGCTGGAACGCCAAGGACTCGCCCAAACGGTTTCGCGCCTGCGGGAATACGCGGAACTTCTCTGAAGACTGACGCCCAATTGGCGGATGTGAACCGTTTCGCATCGGACAGCAGCGGGGCCTTGGGCGAAAGCATCGATGTTATCCAGCGACGATACGCGGATCGTCAAGTAGGAGCCGCTCAGCCTCATACCAGTCGCGTTGGTCGTCCCACAAAGGCTTGTCACATTTCTCCCATAATTTGTAGACCGGTTTCTGTGTCAGCTCAATAATCCTGGGGTGGTGGAGAATGGGGTGGTGCGTCTGCTCGACCCGCGAGTGAGGCCGCCCGAGTAGCCGCGAGTGATCGTCGTGGCAGCCGAGCCCTCCTCAGCCAACCTCAGAATGTGGGTTGAGACCACCTGACACAGTCCTCCCGGGCACTTGTCCCTGCCACCCAACGACCAGCGGAGATCCCGTCTCGTACCATTTACGAGTTGATTGCCTATCTCTGCCAAATTGCGGAGAGAATTAGCAGTGACCCCTTTGATCCGCCCTACACCTAAGCTCACAGGCTCCCGAGTTGACCACGGAAGGAGTTCGTTACCGTAGGTTTTCACACGACTGGGGCTCGGGCCCCAATATTACGCATTTGTGTGATGCCGAGTAGGGAAGGGGCGCCCGGCGGGCTCGATCGAGCTTCGTGTTTCCCCTTCCCCCTCTAAAATTCCGTACGGCGGGTTTTCCCCAGTACGGCTTCAAATGGACCGTCAATGGCGACCTTCGACGACGTCCCGAGGCTTAAGTGCCGTCCACATCCGCCCCATGACTCCGTCTTATACGCCACCGCAGTTCTCGCTCCCAGGAATACGTGATCCCCAAAGGGATTACCCGTTCTAGAGCCTTTCGGTTCAATATGGCACGACTCCCAGCAACTCCAACACGTCCATCCAGAGGCCCTTGGCTCACCATCGGGTTATGTTGTCCCAACGGGTCATCGCTTACTATGGCCTCATCCGAGACTCTGAATCCCTCCCCGCCACTTATGGATTCGCGGCGGAGTCTGCTGCACCCAAGGAAATCGGCTTGAGGTGGGAATCCAGAGGTTCCCCAATTTACTCCGCTGGACTGTGCTCGCGTGCTGCCTCCCTTACCCCGGTGTCCCGAAGAGTGCAAATGACTGTTGCTTCCTCTTCGGTTTTAGCCTTCACCTCCGAGTTACAGGTTCGGCGATCACATTGGTCGTTTCGAGGCTGCAGAGTTCATTCTGAGCTTAGTTTGCGCTCATATTACGGCCCGCGAGCTGGCTAGCCCTCCTTTCGAGGACGTTTACATTCGAGCTTTCGCTGGCCGGGTCACCCCGAGCCAACGTCGAATATGACTACGTGGGTAAACAGTCAATTCCCACGACCGGACTTTCACCGGCAAGTCCAACGGCATTATGGGCTGCAGAACTCGGTCTGGCCCCATGCCCGCCCGACCCCATGCCCGCCCGGACCCCATGCCCGCCCAGCCGTGGGATCTGCCGTAAGATCGCTCCCCAGCGGATATCTTGACATCGCCCCGCGGCGATTCCCATGATTGAGTGCAGCGCGGAGGTAACTTCCCCGAATCGGAGTGGCGGAATTGGCAGACGCGCCAGCTTGAGGGGCTGGTGAGCTAACCATGCTCGTGCAGGTTCACGTCCTGTCTCCGGCATCGAGGAGGCTTCAGT
>JBAUOX010000032.1:0-2758 GCA_049579985.1 Isosphaeraceae bacterium
GGGTGGGGTCGGTGGTTATCCCGGTGGCGGGCTGGGAGGAGCCGCCATGGGCGGGATGGGCGGATTCCGCGGCGCACCGATGGGTGGAGGGTTCGGCGGCGGATTCGGCGGCGGCCGCATGGGCGGAGGCTTCGGCGGTGGGGGCCGCGGCGGCGGTGGGGGCGGCGGCCATCGCTGATAAAACGAGACGATCTCCGGCTTGACCGATAGAAAACGGAATCAGGCCGGTCGCCTGCCCACCAGAAAAAAATGCCCAGCGTGCCATCCGTGGGTCGAGCGATGCGTTGCGTCTCAGTGCCGGAAATGGCGACGGCCGGTGAGTATCATGGCGATGCCGTGCTCGTTGCAAGCAGCGATGGTCTCGTCGTCGCGCTTCGATCCGCCGGGCTGGATGATGGCGGTGATCCCCGAGGCTGCGGCGACGTCCGGCCCATCACGAAAAGGGAAGAAGGCGTCAGAAGCCAGCACGGCCCCGCGGGCCCGATCGCCGGCCTTTTCCACGGCGATTCGCACCGAGTCAAGGCGGCTCATCTGTCCCGCGCCCACGCCCAGGAGCTGTCCCGCGCGGGCGACAACGATCGCATTCGACTTGACCATGCTGCAGACCCGCCAGGCGAAGACAAGGTCGCGCGTCTCGCTCTCGGTCGGGGCCCTTTGCGTGGCTAGCCGGCCTGAGGCCGGGTCAGGCTCGAGCTGGTCCCAGCTTTGGGCCAGGAGCCCACCATCGATACGCCTGAGGTCCAGGCCGGAGGGGGGTGGATCGGCCGGACCGATCGGTTCCGCGAGGTCGATCAGCCGGACGCTGTTCTTCCAGCTTGGCGTGGTCGTCAGCCACTGAAGGGCGTCGGGCTCGAAGCCGGGGGCAAGAATTGCTTCCAGGAACCGGCCCGGCTGGCACATCCGCTGGGCCGTTGCCCGGTCGACGGGCCGGTTGAGCCCGACGATTCCCCCGAACGCGCTGACCGGGTCGCCTTCATAGGCCCGCTCGAACGCGGTGGCGAGGTCCGCGGCGAGGGCCGCTCCGCATGGGTTGTTGTGTTTCAGGATGCACGCGGCAGGCTCCGCGAACAGCCGGATCAGCCGCAGGGCGCTGTCCAGGTCGAGCATGTTGTTATAAGAAAGCTCCTTGCCGTGGAGCACCGACGCCGTGCAGAGATTGGGGCCTCTTGCCCCCGGGTCAACGTAGAAGGCCGCGCGCTGGTGCGGATTCTCGCCGTAACGCAGCCTGCTCTCACGGAGGAACCGGGCAAACAGGACGGGCGGAAAGAGGCCCGCATCGCGAACCATACACGTCTCCTGCTCGAGGTAGGCTGCGATCGCCGCGTCGTACCGCGCAGTCTGGTTGAAGGCCGCCAAAGCCAGCGCGCGACGAAAATCGCCCGTCGTGCCTCCATGGGCCTCCATTTCCTTGAGCAGGAGGTCATACTGCGACGGGGAAGTCACCACGGCGACGTGTGCATGATTCTTGGCTGCGGCGCGGATCAACGACGGGCCGCCGATGTCAATGTTCTCGACGGCATCCTCGAAAGTCGCGGAGGGGTTGGCGACGGTCTCCTCAAACGGATAGAGGTTGACGACGACCAGGTCAATCGGGTCGATGTCCGCCGCGGCCAGGGTGTCGAGGTCTGCGGGCAGATTCCGGCGGGCGAGGATGCCGGCGTGGATCTTGGGATGCAGGGTCTTGACCCGTCCACCCAGGATTTCCGGCTGTCCTGTATAGTCGGCGACCTCGGTGACCTGCAAGCCCGCGGCAAGGAGCGCCGTCCGCGTGCCTCCGCTGGCCAGCAGGGCCACGTTTCGCTCGGCCAGGCCGCGCGCCAGCTCGATCAACCCGCGCTTGTCCGAGACGCTCAGCAGGGCTCGTTGAACGGGGACGATCTCGCCTTGAACAGGTACATTCGCGGAAGATGCAGTCGTGGCCATGGGCGTTTCGTTTCCGGGGGGTGGTCGCCGAACCATTCTGCAAGGGTCAGTCGCAGCGTGGAAACACGGGTTCCCGGAGACCTTGCTCCCGAAGGTGGAGCAAAGCGCCGGGGCACTTGCGTCTCTGATTATGACGTCTCGGTCCGCTCAAGGCGAGAATGAACCCGCCGTGATGCCGCGATCGTGCCTCAAGAAAGCGACTTGCGGCCTCTTTGCTCGTTTCATCCTCACCTGAAATGCCCACACAACGGAAAGTTAGGCTTCGAATACCGGGCTTGGATCAGGGTCAGGGCTGACCCTAACGGATTGCAGGTATTGAAATGCCGGGTATCCGTCCGGCGGCATTTTCGTCATCCTACTTTTTTCCAGGGAAGGGGAGGCGAGAATGGACGCTCGACCGAAGACCCGGCAAGTGAATCGTGAACGAAGGACTCCCCCGCCGCAAGCGCCGCGCGGGGCCAAACAGATTGTCATTCCCATGATCCGGCAGCAGTACGACGAAAACCGGCAGGATGCCGAGCGCATGCGGGCGTTCGTCGATGAATGGGCCCAGTTGGCTCCGGAGTTGTTCCCGGAGGACTTCGACCAAGGCTAGTGCCTGCACGGCTTCGGGCGTGAGTCGCGCAAGCTTCCCGGCCTGAAACTGCGGAAGATCGTGTTGGCCGACGGCACCCCGTATTGGCTTCGGCCCAGTTTCGTCACCAGCTACATGACCGGAACCGTCGATCAGTTGGCGTATCCCTTGCTCTTAGCGGCGCATGGTGTTCCCCCGTGGCTGCTGAAGATCGGTTTCGGCCACAGCGACATGTACTGGTATCGCGTCATCGAGCGGCTG
>JBAUOX010000033.1:0-6461 GCA_049579985.1 Isosphaeraceae bacterium
TCGTGGCTTGATCTCCCAGGGCAAGGGCGCCGAGATCGCGGGACTGACCCGTGCTGGCTTCCTCAAGGCGCTGAGTGACGCGAAAGTCGACGCCCTTCAGGTTACCCCCGAGGAGTTGAAAGCTGAACTTGAGAGGACGCTCGATGCGCGTCGTTGGCTTCTTTCCCCTTACTAATGTCGAGCTTTCATACGTCGTGCACTACATGGCAGCGAGAGCCACCGGTCACTCGCGGAACGTCCCTTTCATTTAGTCGGGTGGATTTAAGCACTTTAGGCCGAAATCTATTGAATCGATCGATGGAGACATGTAAGGTGTAGGTTGGTTCATCGCTGGCTCGCGAAGGGTTAACCATGGGGCGCAAGAAGCAGTCGGGGACGGAGCGGTCCCGATCGGGCAACGGGGCGAATCTCGGGTTCGAGGAGAAGCTCTGGGCTGCGGCGGACAAGATGCGTGGGCACATGGACGCGGGCGAGTACAAGCACATCGCCCTCGGGCTGATCTTCCTCAAGTACATCTCCGACGCTTTCCAGGAGCGCTACGACGCCATCAAGAAAGAGCCGAACGCCGACCGAGGACCGCGACGAGTACATGGGCGAGAACGTATTCTGGGTCCCGCCTGAGGCCCGCTGGGGCAAGCTTCAAGCTGCCGCCAAGTCGCCGGAGATCGGCAAGGTCATCGACAACGCGATGGACGCGATCGAGAAGGAGAACCGGACGCTCAAGGGAGTCTTGCCCAAGGACTTCGCCCGCCCCGCGCTCGACAAGACCCGCCTGGGCGAGCTGATCGACCTCATCGGCACGATCGAGCTGGTCGCCCGGGACGATGCTGGGCTGTTCGGCCCCAAGAATCGCCGCTCCCAGGACATCCTCGGCCAGGTTTGCATGTACTTCCTGGGCCGGTTCGCGGCGGCGGAGGGCAAGGCCGGCGGCGAAGCCTTCACGCCCGAGTCGATCGTCAAGCTGCTGGTCGAGATGATCGAGCCGTACAAGGGCCGGGTCGGCGACTGGTGCTGCGGGTCGGGCGGGATGTTCGTTCAATCCGAGAAGTTCGTGGAGGCTCACGGCGGCCGGCGCAACGACCTCTCGGTCTTCGGCCAGGAGTCGAACTCCACGACCTGGCGGCTTTGCCGGATGAACCTGGCGATCCGGGGCATCGAAGCCAACCTCGGGCCGCACAACGCTGACAGCTTCCACAATGACCTGCACAAGGACGTGAGGGCCGACTTCATCCTGGCCAATCCCCCGTTCAACGTCTCCGACTGGGGCGGGGATCGGCTCCGCGACGACCCGCGCTGGAAGTATGGCGTCCCGCCGGTGGGCAACGCCAACTTCGCCTGGGTCCAGCTCCTGATCCACCACCTGGCCCCCAACGGGGTGGCCGGTGTCGTGCTGGCCAATGGCTCGATGTCCTCGAACCAGTCGGGCGAGGGCGAGATCCGCAGGGCGCTCGTCGAGGCCGACCTGGTCGATTGCATGATCGCCATGCCGGGCCAGTTGTTCTACAACACCCCGATCCCCGTCTGCCTCTGGTTCTTCGCCCGCAACAAGGCCGACATGCGATTCCGAGACCGCCGGGGACAGACTCTGTTCATCGACGCCCGGAAGCTGGGTCGGCTCACGGACAGAATCCACCGCGAACTCTCTGACGAGGAGATCGCCCGAGTTTCCCGGGCATACCATTCGTGGCGAGGCGAGAAGGGTGCGAGGGTCTACGAGGATGTGCCTGGATTCTGCAAGATCGCTTCGGCGGAGGAGATCGAGGCGCACGGTTTCGTGCTCACGCCAGGCCGGTACGTTGGAGCCGAGGACGTTGAGGAGGACAGCGAGTCCTTCCAAGAAAAGATGAAGCGGTTGGTCGAGACACTCAACGAGCAGTTTGATGAGTCTGCGAAGCTGCAAAAGGTCATTAAGGCAAAGATCGGGGAGCTCGGATATGGCGGGTGAGTGGCAAACAGTTCCTCTCGGCTCGATCGCAACCATCAAGAGCGGTAAGCGTCTTCCGATGGGTCATACCCTCACCTCGCAACGTACACAGCATCCTTACATCAGGTTAGTTGACGTTCATGACCACCGGATTCGAAGCGGCAACATGCAGTATTTGAAAGATAATACACAGAAGGCGATTTCTAAATATATTGTCCGCTCGGGTGATGTGTGCCTTGCGATAGTTGGTCATACCATCGGCCTTGTATTCACGGTGGGGAAGCACTGGGACGGCGCCAACCTTACAGAAAATGCCGCTCGGTTGACCGATTTCCGTGGTGCAGACGCAGGATTTGTTTTCAACTGCCTGAGATCGCCTAATGGACAAGCGTTAATTAGAAGCCGCACAGTGGGTTCGGCTCAAGGAAAGCTTCCGCTTTACGCAATCGCCGAACTTCCAATCACCTTGCCGCCGCTCTCCGAACAAGAGGCAATCGCCCAAATCCTCGGTTCCCTCGACGACAAGATCGACCTGAACCGCCGGATGAACGAGACGCTGGAGGCGATGGCTCGGGCGATCTTCAAGTCGTGGTTCGTGGACTTCGACCCCGTCCGGGCCAAGATGTAAGACCGCCAGCCGGTCGGGATGGAAGCTGGGACTGCGTTGCTATTCCCGAACACTTTCGAGTCAACTCAATCGGGGCTGATCCCTGCTGGCTGGCGAATCTCTCCGATAGGTGAAGAGGTGTGCGTAGTTGGTGGCTCCACTCCCAGCACGGAGGAGCCCGACTACTGGGGCGGCTCTATACCTTTCGCCACACCGAAGGACCTTGCTGGCCTGGCGTTCCCAGTGCTTCTTGAGACTGAACGATGCATCACCGAAGCGGGTCTTGATAGGATAAGCTCCGGTCTATTGCCGCGAGGCACGGTCCTAATGTCATCGCGAGCGCCAATCGGCTATTTCGCAATAACTGAGGTGCCACTCGCGGTCAATCAAGGGTTTATCGCGATGGTTTGCGACAAGTCCCTGCCGAGTCATTACGTTCTCCGGTGGACTCGGGAAAACCTGGAGTTAATTCTCGGCAATGCTAACGGAACAACATTTCTTGAAATAAGCAAAGCAAACTTTCGACCCTTAAAGTGTCTTGTCCCACCGCGCCAGATCCTTGACTGCTTCGGCCGTCTCGTAGAACCGCTACGCGCCAGGGTCGTTGCCAACTTGCAGGAGTCCGTAACGCTGGCGAATGTCCGCGATACTCTCTTGCCAAAGCTGCTCTCGGGCGAAATCCGCGTCAACGACGCCGACACCGCGTTGGGGACACTCGCTTGACCGAGAACGAACAGAAGCAACAACTGAGCTTCGCTTACATCCACGCGCTTGCGGCTCGGGCTGGATACACGTTTCAACAAACGCCGGTCGATGACGACAGCATCGACGTTCGGATCGGCGCAAGGGGCTTGATCCACGGACGGGCAGTCCTGCGGTCGCCGATCATGGAGTTACAACTCAAGGCCACACAGGGGGGTGAGTTTGTGCGCGAGAATCACGTGGCATTTCCCCTCCCCGTCAAGAACTTCAACGAGCTTCGTCTGCCCTCGATGCTGCCGCGTTTGCTGGTCGTGTTCCTGTTGCCCGCCGACCCGGGCCTCTGGCTTGAAACCAGTGAGGAATGTATGATCAGTAGACACTGTGCGTACTGGGCCTCGCTCCGTGGAATGGCCAAGACCGACAACACGTCGACCGTGACAGTTTCTTTGCCCTTTTCGCAGCGGCTGACTGTTGATGGTCTTCGCGAACTCATGGAGCGGGTCGCGCAGGGAGAACTGTTATGATGACGAACAACGGGCTGAAAATCCCCAAGGAGCAACTTGCCGCGCTGCGGCCAGGCGATGTCCAATCCTACCTGCTCAGCCGGGGTTGGCTCGCCGACCGTGAAGCGTCCCCACCGCGCGGTACCCTCTTTCGTCACCCGTCGATACCTGACGCCGAGGCGCTGCTTCCCCTTGATCGCGACCTTGGCGACTACGTTTTGCGGATGGCCGACATTGTTTTGGTCGTGGCGGCCGTCGAGAATCGTTCGGTATGGCAAGTCTTGAACGATCTGTCGGGGCCACCTAGCGACGTGCTTCGGCTCCGCGTCGTTGCGTCTGACGCTACCCTCGGAAATCTCCCGTTGGAAGAGGGGATCAAGTTGCTCCGCGGGGGCCGCGACCTGCTGTGGGCCGCCGCCCACGGCACGCTTCGTCCCCAGGCGCTTCACCCACAGCATGATTTGCGACAGGTCCAGGAGTTCCTAAGCGAGTGCCGCCTGGGCCAGACGGAGCGGGGCAGTTTCGTGGCGACCATCCTTGCCCCGGTCCCCCCTCAAGTCCAGTCCCTGCTGAATCTCCAATACGAGGAGGGCGGGGAAGAATCGGAGCCGTTTGCCCGACGAGTCACGACCCGCCTGATGTCGTGTCTCAATTTCGTCCGCCAGTCGATCCTGACCGGCGAAGAAGAACGCATCCTGGATGGCGTATCACGAGGCGTCAGCGCGAACTTTTGCGACGCGCTCCTCTTGATGAAGCCCCCGGGCGACCAGTCGCAGCTCGACATTCGAATGAATTGGGCCAGGAGCCGTCCTATCCCTGGCGAGACCATACCCCAGAGTGTCTCATTCGCCAAGGAGTCGTTCCAGGTCATTGAGGAGGTGGGCCGACAGCTTCGGAGACGCGCGACGGCCCAGGCTGAGCGGCTGACCGGCAAGATCGTGGAACTCCGAACCGCGTTTCGTTCGTTGCTGGACGATGTGGCCGGGCGGATCGTGCTGAAGACGGAGGTCAGAGGGGAATCAGCCTGGGTCAAGGTAGATCTGCGGGAAGATGACTACAGGCGGGCCTGCGATGCGCACCGGGACGGGCACCGGGTCGCCGTGACCGGCATCATTCACTACGAGGCCCGAGCCAAGCATTTCGAACTATCCGACCCGCAAGCCTTCGAGGTGTTGAAGGAATCCTGATTCGATCGCGGTAGGGCCTGTGGAGACGAACGCTTCCATGCCCAAGAGCGTTACGGAATCCACCGTTGAGGACGCCGCCCTCCACTGGTTCGAGGGCATGGGGTATTCCATCCTCCATGGCCCCGACATCGCCCCCGGTGAGCCTAGCGCACAGCGGGCCGACTTCTCCGAGGTCGTGCTGGCCAATCGCCTGAGATCCGCCTTGTCACTGCTCAACCCGAACGTCCCCGAGCCGGCGCGCGACGAGGCCCTCCGCAAGGTCATCCGCACCGAGACGCCGAGCCTGGTCGAAAACAACCGCCGGTTCCACCGGCTGCTCACCGATGGTGTGGACGTCGAGTACCGCCGCCCAGACGGTTCGATCGCCGGGGATAAGGTCTGGCTCTTCGACTTCGACGACCCCGATCGCAACGACTGGCTCGTCGTCAATCAGTTCACCGTCATCGAGAACAAGCACAACCGCCGCGCCGACCTGGCCGTCTTCGTCAACGGCATCCCGCTCGCCGTCATTGAGCTGAAGAACCCCGGGGACGAGAACGCCACGGTCAAGGGCGCCTTCAACCAGCTCCAGACCTACAAGCAGGACATCCCGAGTCTCTTCGCCTTCAACGAGATGATGGTCATCTCCGACGGCCTGGACGCCCGGGTCGGCACGATCACCGCGGACTGGGAGCGGTTCATGCCTTGGAGGACGGTCGACGGCATTGACGTCGCCCCGCCCCACACCCCCCAGCTTGAGGTCCTGCTCAAGGGGATCTTCGACCGTGAGCGTTTCCTGGACCTGGTCCGCCATTTCGTCGTGTTCGAGGTGGACGGGCCGAACGTCCGGAAGAAGCTGGCCGGCTATCACCAGTACCACGCCGTCAACAAGGCCGTCGCCTGTACGGTCCGCGCGGCCTCGCCTCAGGGCGACAAGCGAGTCGGGGTGATCTGGCACACGCAAGGAAGCGGGAAGAGCCTGACCATGGCCTTCTACGCCGGCAAGATCATCGCCCACCCGGCCATGGCCAACCCGACGCTCGTCGTCTTGACGGACCGCAACGACCTCGACAACCAGCTCTTCGGCACGTTCTCCGCCTGCCACGAGTTGCTCAGGCAATCGCCCGCCCAGACCGAGGACCGCGACCAGGTCAAGGAGCTCCTCAAGGTCGCCTCCGGCGGGGTGATCTTCACCACGATCCAGAAGTTCCTGCCCGAGACGAAAGGGGGCAAGTATCCCCGGCTCTCCGACCGCCGCAACATCGTTGTCGTGGCGGACGAGGCCCACCGCAGCCAGTACGACTTCATCGACGGCTTTGCCCGCCACACGCGCGATGCCCTGCCCAACGCCTCGTTCATTGGGTTCACGGGAACCCCGATCGAGCTGACCGACAAGAACACCAAGGCCGTCTTCGGTGACTACATCGACGTGTACGACATCCAGCGGGCCGTCGAGGACGGGGCAACCGTCCGGATCTACTATGAAGGCAGGCTGGCCAAAATCGAACTTGACGAGGCCGAGCGGCCGAAGCTCGACGAGGACTTCGAGGAGGTCACCG
>JBAUOX010000034.1:0-17997 GCA_049579985.1 Isosphaeraceae bacterium
GAAGAGCCGGGGTCACGAGCCGACAAGCGATGATGACGATCCGCCGTGGGGTGGCCGCCGGATGGATCTTGGTCCTGCGAACTCGGCCAGCCGCACGGGCTGTCGTTTCGGTCCCCAGGAGCCGGCCTCCGGCTCGAAGACTCCAGCGCACGGGGTCTGGCAGCCTGGGCACGTCCCCTGAGGGGTCAGGTTCCAGGCGGTCAGCCGGTACCAGTCGCGGCCGATCAAGAGCTGACCGCATTGGTGGCAGCGGGTGCTATCAGCCTCGGGATCGTGGACGTTACCCACGTAGGCGTACCGCACGCCGTTGCACAGGGCGATGTCCCGAGCGCGGCGCAGAGTCGATGGAGGGGTCGGCGGACGGTCGATCATCCGGTAATCGGGGTGAAATGCCGAGAAATGGAGCGGAACATCGGGCCCGAGCTTCTCAACCACCCATTGCGTCAACTCGTTGAGCTCGGCGTCCGAGTCGTTCTCGCCGGGAATCAACAGAGTCGTCAGCTCGAGCCAGACCGAAGTTTCGTGCTTGAGGTACTGGAGGGTCTCGAGCACCGGCGCGAGCGAGCCCGCGCAGACCTCGCGGTAGAATCGCTCGGAGAAGGCTTTGAGGTCGACGTTGGCGGCGTCCATGAACCGATAGAACTCGGCCCGCGGTTTGGCACAAACCTCGCCGGCGGTGACCGCCACTGTCTTGATCCCCTGTTCGCGGCACGCCCGCGCCACGTCGATCGCGTATTCGTGGAAGATCACCGGGTCGTTGTACGTGAACGCGACGCTCCTGCAGCCAAGTTGCCTGGCGGCCGAGGCGATGGCCTCCGGGCTGGCCGCGTCGGCCAGGGTGTCCAGCTCGCGCGATTTGGAGATGTCCCAGTTCTGGCAGAATTTACAGCCGAGGTTGCATCCCGCCGTGCCGAACGAAAGGACCGGAGTGCCTGGCAAAAAATGGGAGAGCGGCTTCTTCTCGATCGGGTCGACGCAGAAACCGCTCGACCGGCCGTAGGTCGTGAGCACGACCTGGCCCCCCTCGCAGGCCCTGACGAAGCAGAACCCGCGCTGGCCTTCGTGCAGCTTGCAAAAGCGCGGGCAAAGATCACACTGCACCCGGCCGTCATCCAGCCGACGCCAGTACTTCGTCGGAACAGTCGATTCAAACAATCCAGAAGTGCCGCTCATGATGCCCCATCAGTCATTCTATCAAGTCAGGTCTGAGGAATGTAGAATAAAATGAAGACTCAGTCGCTGCCGTCACCCTGTGTTCCCGGCACTCGGTTCGAGGGGCGCCCGCCATGAAGGTCCGTCCGCCTGCCGTCGCCGGTCGTTTTTATCCTGCCGACCCGAACCAGTTGCGCGACCAGGTGGTCCAGTTCCTGGCTGCTGCCAGCGTCACGGTGCCAGGCCGGCCCAAAGCCTTGATCGTGCCGCACGCCGGTTATGTCTACTCCGGACCGGTCGCGGCATCGGGTTACGCCTGGATGGTGCCCTGGTCGGACCAGGTCGAGCGAGTCGTTTTGCTGGGCACCTGCCATACGCCAGGAGTCAGCGGCCTTGCGACCACCAGCGCCGAGGAGTTCCTGACCCCGCTGGGGCGCGTCCCGGTGGATCGCGCCGCGGTCGAGGAGTCGCTTCGATTCTCCCAGGTGCATCTCGACGATGAGGCACACGATCGCGACCATGCGCTCGAGGTCCAGCTTCCCTTCCTCCAGGTCGTGCTCGGCTCCTTCGCCATTGTTCCATTCCTGGTTGGCAGGGCCGATGCCGAGACGGTGGACGAGATCCTGGAACCGCTCTGGGACGGCGATCGGACTTTGATCGTCGTCAGCTCCGACCTGAGCCACCAGCATCCTTACGAGGAAGCGCGCAGGCTGGACCAGGCGACCGCGGAGGCCATCGAGCAACTCCATGGCGAGACCCTTGGCCCGAGATCCGCCTGCGGGCGGAACGCAATCGTGGGACTGTTGCACACCGCGAGAAAGCATGGCCTGAACTGCCGGACTGTCGATCTGCGCTCCTCCGGCGACACCGCCGGCCCGCGGCAGCGCGTGGTTGGCTACGGGGCGTGGGTCTTCCTCCCCCAGGTGGATTAAGAGCTGTTTCAAAAATGGGTCCCGACCTCTTCCTGATCCTGATGATCCTGCTGGTAATCCTCCTCTTACGCCGCCGAGCTGGGGATCCAGGGCCGAAACAGATGGACCGCAAATTGGTAGGCGCTCGCCAGTTGGTGCGCGCGTCTGGGTAGGTTGCAGCGGTTGCGCACCGTAAAATGGGCCCCCCGCCCCCCGTCCTGGCGCACCAACCGGCGAGCGCCTACGAAAACCCCAACGGCGGGGATTGACGCCCGGGCGAGCCTGGCGCGGAATCCGGACCGATCGATGGAGTCCGGTTCCATGGCGGGGTAACGGACTCCGCTCCGGCCACCCTGCTGGTCTCACCTGGCAGGCTCTCGGGTCTTGCCGGCATCGACAAGCCGGCGGACATTGTGCTCGGCGCGGAGCCAGTGGTCGAGGTCACGCTCGTGAGGATGGCCCTCCTTCTCCCAGATGTAATAGGCGGCCACGGCAATCTCTCCATCCAGCTCGTTCCACTTCGACGGCTGCCCAGGATACTCCGGTTTCGATGGGGATTGATTTTGATCCAAACTCATCGCGGGTGTTCCCTTGGTTCAAGTAGTTGCTCATTGATTGAGAAAAAGGATGGCGCAATTCGTCGAGCATTCGTTCCGTGGTATACCCAGCCCCGCCAAGCCAACCCTCAAAAAGCGACGAACCCACCTGCCCGGGCAAGTGTACGGCCCTCACGGCCTTCGGTCCGATCCGCCACTCACGAGTGGATCTCACTTCAAGATATACCCCTGAACCCACCCGGTCAATCAGGAAGTGGGGCCGCAAACTGGCCGTCTTCACACCGTCGATGGCGGCATTTGATTTGCACACGAGTTAACCACACAGCCGCGATCTGACTATCTCAGGACGCATAAGTATTTGCATGGCAATATTCATTCTCACTTGATGGCGTTGGTTTGGTCCTTGGCGCGGTGGTGAGCGGTCTCGCGCGTCTTGGCCGAGCCGGCATGGCCCTCCGGCGGCGGCTTCTGCTCCGTCGCTTCGGACGGATCCTTGTCGCTCTGCTTGTGGTCGGGGCGGGGAGGACGCATCTTCATCAGCAGGTGATTGGAGACGCCGTTGGGGGTGGCAACGCTGATGTCCAGGAGCGGCTTTCCATCCGCGCCGGGCGAAGGGCATGCCTCCTTGGAGATCGTGATTTCCAGTATGTTTCGACTCACGAGAACTTGTCTGGCCGGTTTTCCACCGGCGATCACGTGGGTATCGTGCACGCTGAAGTTCTTGCCCTCGATGAGGATGGTCGATTCCTCGCCCTGTAGTGGAGGCGGTCCGTGCCAGGCCAGGAGCGTCGGCCGAAGCTGGCCGCCCTGAGAGCAGAAGATCCGCGAGTCGTTATTGTTGTCCGAGAACGGAACTTGCACGACCAGTCGCTGCGTGGGCATGAGGTTCTTGAGCTGGTTGAGCCGCTCGACGGCGATCTGGTACTCCTCGGGGCGATACTGCCCCTCGATCTTGGACCGGTTGAGGGCGCTTTCCGCCGCCACGAGCTTGCGAGCCAGGGTCGAGGCTTTCTCGAGGTCCGACTTCTGTCCGTCGCCGGCCTCGCTGGTGCGAAACCAGTCGGCCACGGTGATGAACTCGATCCTGGGAACGAAGTTCGGCATGACGATCAACGCCGTGCATTCGCGCTGGCCCGGCTCGATGCTCTGTTCCTTGCCGGTCGGGTCCGGGAACCGCCCGTTCAAGAGAAGCTGGATATCGGTGATCAGGTGGCCGTCTCTCATGCGGGTCTGGATCCTGGGATAGAAGATCCAGCCGAAGGACCGCTCGCCGGCCCCGAATCCGACCATTGTGGGATTGAGCCGGATGGCGTTCTCGTCGTCCGCGCCTCGTCGCTCGGATGCCAGACCCACCGAGGCCAGGCCGCTCAAGACCTTGAGCGGTCCCACGGGCGCGACCGCGGCCAGATCGAAGGCCGACTGCGTCCGCCGGCCGAAGCCGTCTGCCACATTCTGCTGCGCAATAACCGGCTCGATGGCGTACACCCTGAGTGGCCATTTTTCGTCGACGTATCTCTCGAAGAGGCGCATGGCCTCCTCCGACGCATTGGGCTCGAAGAAGCTGATTTTCTTGAGGCCCTCCGGCTTGAGAGTTGGGTCCTGATCGATCATGTCCTGCTTGAGCCGGCGATTGACGGCCGCGGCCTGAATGCGCAGCGCGTATCCCAGGAAATTCGAGTTGCGGCGGCGGTGTGCGCCGGGATCGTCATCCTCGACTCGTCCCGCGGCTCGTCCGCCGGCCCTCAGTACCTGTTGGTCCTGGGCGCTGGCCAACTGCAAGTGGGCAAGTTTCGTGTAATCTCGGTGCATGACCAGGTCACCGACCTCTTCGAGCGGATCGAGCATGGTGACGCGCTGGCCCACGCGAACCGGCGTGGCGGCCTCTTCCAGCAACTGGTACGAGGCCTCCAGCTCGCCGCGCAGCCAGTCGGCGACCCGTGCGCTGCGGTGGTGAGGCTCGTCGGCCAGGTCCCGGGCGAGCAGGCGCTCGGCCTCGTTCTTGAGCAGGGCGATGCTCTGCGGCCCGTAGAAAACCTCGGTGTCGGCATACGAGACGAGTGAGAACGAGCCCGCGCCCGGTCCCGACGCCGGCTCGCCGTCCTTGGTGGGCGGGTTGCCGATCGCCTGTGTCAGGTTGTTCACCGTCTCGTTGATCACGGTGTTTCGAAGCGTGTTGCGGAGCGTGTCCCTGGTCATCAGCGACTTCGCAGACACCGTGATGATCGCCCCTTTACCGCGCCGGCTCCTCGGCCCCGGCGACAAAGTGACAGGAATTCGGACCAGGTACAATCCGTAACCCGGCCGATCCGTAAGATCGTCTCCCGCATTGATCCTGCGCAATTGATTGAGGTGATTGAGATAACTCGAGTGTTCATCAAGAACGACCGTCGGCTCGAGAACCACTGTCGTCCGGTCCGGCGGGTTGCCGGGTGCTGGCATGCTCGCACTCGGGCTTGCGGTCGACTTGGACGAGGAACTTGCAGCGGACGTCTGATTGCCGGCAGTCGTCTCATGCCCCGAAGAGTTATTCAGAGTCGTTCCCACGTACAAGGCGTGCGCTTCGGTCTCGCTGCGGCGGATCGACGCGTTGATGTCGCCCTTGTAGCCGGTCTTGAGCCATTCGGACAACTGGGTCTCGTACTCGGAACGGAATTTTGCAAGCCGGTCCTGTCCCCAGACATCCGGCGACTTGACGCCGATTGTTCCATTGGCCGTCAGCATGCGGTCCAGGTCGTCGATCATCTGCTCGGCGTCAGGCAGACGCACCTGCGCCTCGACCATTCGACCTTCGCCTCCATGGATGCTGCCATCGCCCTTGCCCACGCCGACGCAGGCGAGCCCGCTGGGCATGAGTGCGGCGAGAAGGAAGAGACGGAACGCCGAGACGGAACGCGCCTGTCCTCGAGTGATCATGGGAGCCTCTGGTCCGAGCCTACCGACAATAACGGTCATCATCGGAGTGAAATCGGATGGAGTTTGCCGGTTGCTCCACTAATTCCGAAGGATCTCGCGCGGATTGTAAGAATTACCTCACGGACGATGCGTGGCCACGAGGAATCCGCAGCATTGTCGTGGTTCAACCCTTCGCCAGCTTGCCCAGGAGCGCCAACGTCAAACCCGGACTGGTGACGACGGCGGCCTCGCGTCTTTCGGCTCGGTCTGGCCATCGGGGCCGTTTTCGAGTAGGGTGAAGAGTCCTTCCAGGACGATGGTGTAGGCGGAGGCTTTCGCAGGCAAGGGATGCCCGTCCGCGTCAAGACGCCCGAACCTCGGGCACCGGCGGGTTGGGAGCCAGGTTGAGGACCGCGATCCGTGTCCTATCGCAGTTTCAAGCATCTGCTCGGTGAAACCAGCCTGGAGCGGAAGTGCCGCTTCATCTTCGGGCTGGGGATCTTTCTGCTGGTGACAGTCAGCTTCCTCTTGTACGGCCTCAAGACCGAGACCTTGGTGAAGAAGCAGACGACCCAGACGGCCCGCATGCTCGTCAACCCCACCCTCATGAACATCCATTACAAGAAGCTGGGGAACGAGGATTTCGAGTCGATCATCGACGTGCTCTGGGGAGGCCTCAGACCGCTCGACGACATGCCCAACTCCGAGCCCTGGGTCCTCAATCCCTACAACACCAAGGATGCCAAGAAGCAGCCGGCAGACGAGTTCGAGAGGACCGCGCTGGCCCGATTTGTCCAGGCGGCGTCCGACGAGGATGCCATGCGGAAGGCCGGCAAGCCCCAGGAAAAGCCCTACTACTTCGCCGACGGCTCTCCGATGTGGGCCGATCGGATCAACAAGACCAAGAAAGAATATCAGTACATCCAGGCGGTGACCTTCAAGCCCTCTTGCCTGATGGATTGCCACAGCAAGGATAAGGATGGTGGGGCGCCGGATAGTCAGAACGAGAGTACCGACCACCTGGACAATCACTTCTGGCGTCAGGCAGCGGACGGCCAGCACTCAGTGCCCGTCAAGGCCGGCGACCTGGCGGGCGCCGTGGTCGTGCACCTCCCGATGGAACAGACCGAGAAGGCGATCAATAGCAACCGGGCCATGCTGATCACCGCGGCCCTGGTGACGGCCATCCTGGCGATGGTTTCGTCGTACATGATCGTGCGTTACGTGATCGTCAAGCCGGTCAAGCACTTGCGCGACGTCTCCGACGCCATCGCGGCGGGGCGGCTGAACATCCGCAGCCAGATCCAGACCGGCGACGAGTTCGAGGACCTCTCGCACGCCTTCAACCGGATGTTGCATAACCTGGTGGCCATGCAGCAAGAGCTGCGCGACGTCAACGGCGACCTGGATCGCAAGGTGGACGAGCTCGCCCAGGCGAACATGGCTCTTTACGAGATGAATCGGATCAAGAGTGACTTCCTGGCGACCATGAGCCACGAGCTGCGGACGCCGCTGAACTCGATCATCGGCTTCTCCGAGGTCCTCTCCGGCAGCGACGCCCTGGGAGACCGGCAGCGGCGGTATGCCAGCAACATCCAGACCTCCGGTAAGATGTTGCTGGGGATGATCAACGACATTCTGGACCTGGCCAAGATCGAGAGCGGTAAGATGGAGGTTCGGATCGAGGACTTCTCGATTCGCGATGTCTGCGAGGGGCTCGCCAACCTGACGCGGCCGATGGCCGACCGCAAGAACATCACGCTGGAGTGCCGGCTCGAGGAAGCGATCCCCTTGCTGCGGCAGGACCCTGGCAAGGTCCGCCAGATTCTCTACAATCTGCTTTCCAACGCCATCAAGTTCACACCGGAGGGCGGCCGTGTGACCCTCCGTGCCAGGACCGACGGACGCTACGTGGTGCTCGAGGCGGAAGACACGGGCATCGGCATCGCCGAGGAAGACCGGGAGACCGTATTCGAGAAGTTCCGGCAGGCCAAGGTGCCCGGCCAGGAGGACAATGTTCTGACTCGTGAGCATCAAGGCACCGGGCTGGGGCTGTCGATCGTCCGCGAGCTGACCCGGTTGCTTGGCGGTGAAATTCACTTGAAGAGCCAGCTCGGGCAGGGAAGCACCTTCACCATCCGGCTCCCCCTCCAGTTGTCTGGAAACCGGAAGTTCGATGTGACTCTCTCCGACGAGGCGATCGACCTGACCAAGGCAAGGCGGATCGAGGCGCATGCTCCTCCTCCACATGTCCCGCTGGGGCGTCCCCAGCAGATCGGCAACGGTGCGCTGGAGCAGGCTCGCGGCAGGGAGCGAAACCCGTCGCTGTCCTAGACGTTGAGCAGATCTCCGGCCCAGGCCGGAGCATCGCGGATCGACCCGACCCCACAAGCAAAACACCAAGGCTTCCGGTTCCGGCTGCAAACTGCACCCTGACTGGCTTCGTGGCCCTCTGATGTGGTTGACGGAATGAGCTCCCTGAAGAACCCACCCACCAACTCGCGACGTGACCGGCAACGGTTGATTGTTGGTCTCCTGGTTAGCGGCGGGCTGTTTCTGGCTCTGGGAATGGCTGTGGCCCTCCGGCTCCAGGGCCCGGTGAAAACCCTGCCCTACGGGCAATTTCGCAAGCAGCTCGAACGAGGTGAAATCGCGTCGGTCCGGCTTGGTCCCACCCTGATCGAGGGCCGGCTGCTGGCGGTCGATCCGCAGGATGGCCGGCCGATCCGCTTCCGCGTGTCCCGTGTCGGCATGGAACACGATCTCGACCTGATCCGCCTGCTCGACGTCCACATTCCCGGCGGTGACTACGAGGCCGAAACCGGGCCTTCCCCACTGCAGACGGTCGTCTTTCCGGGTGCGCTTTTCTTGCTCATGCTGCTGGCGTTTTCCTGGGTCGTCTCGCGTTCCGGAGGAATGGGTTCGGCCATGGCCTTCGCCAAGAGCCGGGCGCGCGTTTACAGCGGCAACGCGCAGCGCGTGACGTTCGAGGACGTCGCCGGGCATGACGAGGTCGTCATCGAGCTGAAAGAGATCGTCGAGTTCCTCCAGACGCCCGGAAAGTACTGCTCGCTGGGTGGCCGGGTTCCCAAGGGAGTCCTCCTGATCGGCGCTCCGGGCACCGGTAAGACGCTGCTGGCTCGCGCAGTGGCCGGCGAGGCGGGTGTGCCGTTCTTCTCCCTGTCCGGCTCCGACTTCGTCGAGCTCTTCGTGGGGGTCGGCGCCTCACGGGTCAGGAACCTTTTTGCCCGCGCCCAGGCCAAGGCGCCTTGCCTCATCTTCATTGATGAGCTGGACGCGATCGGCAAGGCTCGCGGCGCGGGAGGGCCAGGCGGCCACGACGAGCGTGATCAAACGCTCAACCAGTTGCTCGTGGAGATGGACGGGTTTGACGCCAACCGAGGAATCATCCTGCTGGCCGCGACCAATCGCCCGGAGACGCTCGACCAGGCGCTTGTGAGGCCGGGCCGCTTTGACCGCCACGTGGTCGTCGACCGTCCCGACCTGATTGGCCGCGAGCAGATTCTCAAGGTCCACGCGCGCGCCGTCCCGCTCGAAGAAACAATCAACCTGCGCCAGGTCGCGGCGATCACGCCGGGCTTCGTCGGCGCCGACCTGGCCAATCTCGTCAACGAGGCGGCCCTGCTGGCGGCCCGCCGCGGCAAGACGACCGTCGGCCTCCCCGAGTTCGAGGAGGGGATCGAGCGCCTGGTCGCCGGTCCGGAAAAGCGCCAGCGCCTGCTTCGCCGCGAGGAGAAGCATCGCATCGCCTTCCATGAGGCCGGACACGCCCTGGTCGCCCGCAAACTTCCCGAGACCGACCCGGTGCACAAGATCTCGATCATCGGCCGCGGGAACGGAGCGCTTGGCTATACACTTTACCGCCCCGAAGAGGACCGCCTGCTGCACACCCGGACGTCGCTGGAGAACGCGGTCAGCAGTCTGCTGGGGGGCGCGCTGGCCGAGGAATTGGCCCTGGGCGAGGCCTCCGACGGCTGCTCGAGCGATCTGCGACGGGCCACCCAGATCGCCCGGCGAATGGTTGTCGAGTTTGGCATGAGCCCGGTTCTGGGCCGCCTGAATTACCTCAAGGACTCCGGCCTGAACGGCCCCACCGCGGCAGAGCCGTCCTGGAGCGAACAGACCGCCCGGGAGATCGATCTCGAAGTGCGCCGGATCATCGACGAAGCCCAGGCCAGGGCTCGGATCATCCTGCAAGACCATCGAGAGACCCTCGACGAGATCGCGGCTCGTTTGATCGAACAGGAGACCGTCGACGCCGCCGAGCTCAAAACGATCCTGGACAATGCGGAATGCCGAACGGAAGACGCGCAACGCGGAGGAGGTGGACCTGGATCCGAGTCGTGATTCCGTGCCGGGCGTGTTTCGGAGTCGGCCGCGGTCAGGTAGACTCTTCTGGACACTCTGATCAGTGCACAGATTTCGCCAACGCGAAGAGCGGTTCGGAGCGCGGTCATGACATGGCAGGGGGGTGGGCCGCCCGTGGTCGGTGTTGACCTGGGCGGGACGAAAATACTGGCCGGCGTGGTCAGCGCCGACAACCGGATCCTGGGGCGCGGCAAGCGCGACACGCCGGCCAGGGAAGGCGGCCCGGCAATCCTCCAGGAGATGATCGCGTGCGTGGACGAAGCCCTGGCATGCGCCGGAATCCCACGTCAGGACGTCGTGGCGGGCGGAATTGGCTCGCCCGGTCCGCTCGATGTCAAGTCCGGAGTGATTCTCTTCAGCGCCAATCTCAACGTGAAGAATTACCCGATTGGTCCGGAGGTTTCCGCTTATCTTGACCGGCCGGTTCTCGTCCAGAACGACGTACGCGTGGCAGGATACGCCGAATTTCGGCTGGGCGCCGGGCGCGGCTACCGGGACCTGATCGCGGCGTTCGTGGGCACGGGCATCGGCGGCTGCATCATCCTGGGCGGCGAGATCGTCACCGGCTCGACCGGAAACACCGGCGAGATCGGCCATACGATCGTCAAGGCCAACGGTCCGCGGTGCGGGTGCGGCGCCCAGGGCTGCATGGAAGCGCTGGCGAGCAAGACGGCGATCCAGCGACGAATCAACAAGGCGATTCAAAAGGGCATTCCCACGGTGCTCCGCGATAAGATGGCTCGCAAGGGCGGGCGACTCAAGAGCGGAGACCTCGCCGAGGCGGTCGCCGCCAAGGATCCCATTGCACTGAAAGCCGTGGAACGAGCCGCCCATTACCTGGGCCTGGGCCTGGGCGGGCTGGTGAATGTCCTCGGTCCGGAAGTCGTTATCATCGGCGGAGGCGTCGTCAACGCCCTGGGTGATCCGTGGATCGACTCGACGCGCGCCGCAGCTCGAACACAGATCATTACCGACCCCGACGGCCATATCAAGATCGTGCGCGCCGAGCTCGGCGACGATGCCGGCATCCTGGGAGCGGCCCTGCTGGCTCGAGAACACTTCGTCCACTCATGATCATGCTGCCAACGCCAGTTCGGGCAAAGCGGCACGCGATCCGGTCGAACCAATCAAGGCGAACGTGTGTCTGAGTCGCCGACACGCATCAACAGTTTTCCGACGTGAAAGATCGTCGCAGGCGGCTTCACGTTGACATATTGTATTCGGTACAGCTTTTGCTATGCTCTCTCGCATCGGTTCGTGCCGGGCGTGCTGTGACTCGCCTTCGGAAGCTACCGGCAGGCAGGAGCAGCATCCTCGATTTCTTGGATCTGTTATCGCTCCTGGGCCTACAACACGGGTTGCGAACCATGAAGAGACGAAAGCGGGACCGCCAGCGCGCACTGCTTGCCCGTTTGACCCGACATGTCGAAATCAGTCTCGATTGCCTGCGTCCTCGCCGCATCCGCACGAGGTCGGCCAGGTACGCCGCGGCCCTGGGCGAAATGCTGGGCCTGATCACGCGTCCCAGATGCTGCGTCTGGTGTCGCCGTCGCGGGCGTCTTCAGCGTCATCATTGGGATTACGCGGAACCGCTCAACGTGACCTTCCTTTGCCCTGACTGTCACTCAGTTGCCGACGTGATGGTCGCGCATGCACAAAGTGCCTAAGTTCTTGGCGGAGGCGTCGCACTGGCAAGCGAGGATCGGTCTTGCGGGTTAGCGGGACCGACCAGCTCGGGGGGACTGACCAGGGGTAGCTGGACCTGAAAAGTCGTGCCCTGGCCAGCCGGGGAAGACCAGTGCAGCGAGCCTCCCGCCAGGGCGACGATCCGGGCTGCGCGGGGAAGGCCAAGACCCAGGCCCCGACCCGCCTGTCGCCCACAGTAGAAGGGATCAAACAGGTGAGCCCCTTCGGCCGGGCCGATGCCCTTGCCGCTATCGCAGATCCACCAGCGGAGGTCGTTGCCCTGGAGTCGCGAACGGACCTGCACTTTGCCTCCCGGGGGCGTCGCCTGAATGGCGTTGCGAACCAGCGTCTCGGCCAGGTGACCGAGCGCATCGGGATCGGCCCACGTTGGCGATTCAGTCTGTTCCAGCTCGCTCTCGAGACGGATGCCTCGCGCCTCGCATTCCTCTCGAAAGCTCGCCAGGCAAGCGCGAAGTACCTCCGACGGACGGCAGGAACGGGGCCGCAGCGAAGGTGGGCGGGCGACAAACATCAGGTCGCGAAGAATCCGGTGCGTCCGCTGCGCCTGGCTGAGGATGATTCGCAGGGATCGGCTGGTCTCGGTCTCCTGGGACCGCCCGAGGAGCAACTGGGCTCGACCGACGATCACGGCCAGGGGATTGTTGAGCTCGTGCCCGGCCCCCGCGGCAAACTCGGCAAGGGCCTCGAGCTTGTGATTCCGGATCCGGGCTTCGTCGTCGTCAACCTGCTGTCGGACCGACGAGACGATCGCCTGCATCCGCCGCTCCAGGACCCTCTGTCCGGCCACGAGTGACGCCCATGCCTCCCAGGCAGCCAGCACCGGCGTGGTCTTCAGGCGTTGCAGAAGAACCGCCTGGGACTGATTGCACCAGAGCTGAATCTCCGCCTGAACAAGACTGCCGGCCTTGAGGGGAAGCACCAGCGATGGAGGCCGGTTCTCACGACGATCCGGTGCAGTCGGTTCCGGCCGTTCGCCTGCCGCCCCGACCGCGTCGGCCGGCGGTTCCGCGTCCGGATCATCTTTCCAGAGCACCCGCGCAGCATTGACCTCGGGCTCGGCGCACCAGACCATGCCGGCCCGGGTCGCCCAGCTTTCCGCACGCTCGGACGGCTTCGAGCCGGCAAGTGCCTGGAGCAGCCTCTCCTGGCTTTCGCTCTTGCGCAGAGCCTCCGCCAGATGAAGCGTGAGGCGGGCGCTCTGCCGGGTCATTCGTTCCTCGTGAGCCGTGGCATCGGCCGCGGCAAAGAGCGAGCCGCACCGCGACTGGACCTCCGCGACCAGGATCCGCAAGCGCGGCTCTGCGGGCATGGAATCCTGGTTGGTCGAGGGATAGAGCGACCAGGGCGTGTTCTCGGCACAGAGGAACGCTCGCTGGATCAGAGCCAGTCGCTCCGGCTCGGTTGCGGCGCAATTCAGAGTCTCGCACGATCGGTCGTGCAGCCACGCCGCGTCCACGACCAGCGGGTCGCATCCCCACCGTTCGGCCAGCCGGCGGCCGAGGTCGCACAGGTCGGCGCCGAGCTGCGAGACTTCCAGGTGATGGCGCGCTGAGGGGTCGGTCTCGCCCAGCCAGCCGGCGATCCATTCCGGATCGATCGCAGCGACGGCCCATCGGCCCAGGCCATGAAGCAGCGCGGCGCGAGCCAGTCGCTCGCAATTGAGATCACCGGCCTCCCGGCCCAGCGAGCGGGCGGCAACGCTGACCGCGACCGTGTGTCTCCAGAGGCGTTGAAAGACCCCCGCGCGTGGCCCGGAGAGGTTCCCCGAAGGCCACCAGGGAAGGTCCGCGACGAGCTTGATGGGATCGAACCCGGCGCCTGCGGTCACTTCACCGAGGACCCAACCGGGATCAAGGTCGCAGATTGTCCGCAGCCGCGACCAGTCCGCGGCAGGAGAGCCAGCTTCGAGGCAGGTCTCCCCAGCGGCACTCATCACCTGCCGGGCCGTCACCGGTCGGATGGGAAGATGCTCGAGCCCTTCCACGCGACAGCGCAGCTCGCCGGAAATCGTTTTCCGTCCTGGTTGGACCCGCACAGTCATCGGGCTCCTTCCCGATCCGTGTCACTCTATGCATCGAAGCAGAGTATCGATCGTCAGCATGAAGAGGTCATGCGTCTCCGACGCAATCCGGACGTCAGAAAACTTGAGGCATCCAAGCATGGCCTGGCGCTCAGCGAAGGGGGCTGGTCTCCATATCCAAGAGTCGGCAAATCCGGCGCATCAGTTCATCGATATCGAGCGGCTTGTGCAGGAAATCGTCGGCCCCCGACTTGCGGAGATCCTCAATTTTGTCCTCCTCGACCATTCCCGAGATGCAGATGATCTTGATGTCCGACATCGTCGGATCGCGCCGAATCAGCTCGCAAACCGCCTGCCCGTTGATGTCCGGCAGCATCACATCGAGAATGATCAGGTCGGGATGGTACTCCTTGGCGAGCATGCCGGCGCCGAAGCCGTTGTTGACCGTCTTGTGCTCGAACCGCGCATCCGGGGCAAGTACTTCCGAGATCAGATCGACCACGGCCTGGTCGTCGTCCACGATCAGGATCCGCCGGCGTCCGCTTTCCAGAGCGTCCGTCGGGATCCCGTTCTCTTTCATGAAGCGGAAGAGCGCCTCGCGGGGAATTCGCCGAAACCTCGATCCGGGAACCCGAAAGCCTTTCAGCTGTCCCGAGTCGAAGCAGCGTATTATGGTTTGTTGACTGACTTTGCAAATCTTCGCTGCCTCGCCAGTCGTGTAAACGGTCTTCATGTTCGTGTGAGTCCCGATTTGCAAGATCAAGGACGAAGTCGCACCCCCCAATCCGGCCGGAAGGGCCAGCACGCTCGGCGACGACATTTCCTGATCTGCCTCCATGCAACACTCCGTTGCCTCAAAAAACTCGACGACTTTGAGCCAGACGACGTTGCCACGTCGAACCGCCTCAACTTCTAGGTGCCGCACAAACGGTAAATTTTGCGAAGCCTGTAGATATTGCCGAGTTTGCCAATCCAACCAATTGTAAAATAGTACTCGAAATTGTCAATGCAAATGGGAGTGAAGAACAGAGCCGCCCATTCTTCTCGCTTTGGCGAGCTAAGTCGTTGCCATCACACGGTTTCTTTTAACAAACGTTGCACTGGAAAAGATAGGGGGAAAAGGAAGTTCTTGGCACGAAGTGCCCATTGGGTCTGGCGAAGGTTGGTTTTCTTGACAAGGGAATGGCAGCGCAGCCGGAACGTCAAACCCGGGTAGCGACTTGGTCTCGAGAGCCCGCAGGGTTTCCGCGCTCTAAGCAAACGGGGGCGCGACCTGGTGGCCTGGATGCGAGAGCGAGACGACGGACATTCACGTTCAAAAAATATTGTCTTACGTGGAGCAGGCGGATTCGCCGCTCTGCCGTTCCCGCTTGCCGAGGATTGGCGTGGTGACATCCGGGTCCAGAGGGTTGACGGTTGACGCAGGCGAGCCGCCCCGTTTGAGCTGGATCAGCAGGGTGGCCATGTCGGCGGGGCTGATGCCGCTGATCCGCCCGGCTTGGCCCAGCGAACGAGGACGGATCCGCTCGAATTTCTCGCGCGCTTCGGCCCGCAGTTGGGGAATCGCCCGGTAGTCAAGATCGGCGGGGATCGGTTTATCTTCGAGCCGGCGAAACCGCTCGATCTGCTCCACCTGCCGTCCGATGTACCCGTTGTACTTGGCTTCAATGATCACTTGCGTGATCACGTCCCGGCTGAATCCTTCGCGGTCGAACGCGTGCTCGAGCCGGAGCAGATCTTCCCAGGTTGACTCGGGTCGCCGAAGCCACTGAAACAGGGAATCTCCACGGATTCGCGTGGTCTTCAAGGTCTCGCGAAGCCGGGCAATCGCATCGCGTCGCGCCTCGAAGCGGGCCCACCTCCGGTCGTCCACCAGGCCGACCCGACGGCCTGGCTCGGTCAGTCGCAAGTCGGCATTGTCGTGACGCAGCAGCAGTCGATACTCGGCCCGGCTGGTGAACATCCGATAAGGCTCGTCCACGCCGCGAGTGACCAGGTCGTCGATGAGGACGCCGAGATAGGCTTGCGATCGATCGACGAGCAGCGGGGCTTGATCTTGCACGGCAAGGGCGGCGTTGATGCCGGCGATCAGGCCCTGCGCCGCGGCTTCCTCGTAGCCCGTGGTGCCGTTGATCTGACCGGCGAAATAAAGCCCCGGCAAGACCTTGGTTTCGAGAGTCGGGCGAAGCTGCTCCGGGGGAGCGTAGTCGTATTCCACGGCATAGCCGTAACGCATGATCTCGGCGTGCTCGAGCCCCGCAATCAGGGGGATGATCGCTTCCTGGACATCGCGGGGCAGGCTGGTGGAAATCCCGTTGCAGTAATACTCCAGCGTGTTTCTTCCCTCGGGTTCGAGAAAGATCTGGTGTGCCTGGCGATCGGCGAAACGCACGACCTTGTCCTCGATGGACGGGCAGTACCTCGGCCCCGTCGATTGGATCTGTCCCGAATACATCGGGGCCCGATGCAGGTTGTCCCGGATGATGTCATGGACGGCCGGGTTGGTGTACGTGATGTGGCAATCGACCTGGTTCTGGGTGATCCCATCCGTGAGAAACGAGAACGGCACGGGGTCGGAATCGCCGGGTTGAGGCTCCAGCCGCTCGAAATCGATGGTCCGTCCGTTGAGCCTCGGCGGCGTTCCAGTCTTGAATCGACGGAGCTCGAAGCCGAGATCAAGAAGGCTGCGAGAGAGCCCGGTCGCGGCCACGTCGCCACCCCGGCCGCCGGGCGTTTTGACCTCGCCGGTGTGCATGAGCGCCTGGAGGAACGTCCCCGTGGTCAGCACAACCGCTCGGGCTCGGTACTGGATGCCACCCCGGCACCGTACGCCGGCGATCCGGCCCGACTCGACCTCGATCGACTCGACCATCTCCTGGCGAAGCGTGAGGTTCTGCTGTCGCTCGACCGTGAGCTTGGCCAGGAACTGGTAGGCTTTCTTGTCGCATTGGGCACGCGGGCTGTGCATCGCCGGGCCCTTGCCCCGGTTGAGCAGGCGAAACTGGATCGCCGTGGCGTCGGTGAGGATTCCCATCGCGCCGCCCAGGGCATCGACCTCGCGGACGATCTGACCCTTGGCCACGCCGCCAATAGCCGGATTACAGCTCATCTGGCCCACCGTGTCGCAATTCAGGGTGAGCAGGGCGGTACCCAGGCCCATCCTGGATGCCGCCAGCGCCGCCTCGAGCCCGGCATGCCCGGCTCCCACCACGACGACGTCAAATCGATAAGGGTCGTGCTTCCGCGTCATGAGACCTTGGTTCGCGGCCGGGCCGCGGCAAAGAAGAGGTTGAACCAGGCCGGGCCGATCGAATGCGAGCTCCGCCACAGCTCGAGGGCCAGGATTCATTTTATAGAGACGAACTCGCGACCGAACAGGGGAACCGGCGCCGTTCCCCGCAAACCCCGGCCGCGACTGGGTCTGGGCGTCGATTCCCGGGAAACGGTTCAAGTGCGCCAGGTTCGTCGTCGCGATGGTGACGGTATCCCCTGGCTGGCTGGTGAGCGCCGCTTGGCCGGCAAGGATGGCGTCGGCATCGAGAGCGTCGGGGGGGAAGCCCAGAGCTCAGCGGCCTTGACCGATAGGGACCCTCCGGGACGGTTCGCAATAGGACGCGGTCTCGGCTACACTGTCATGGGCCCTGGCCGCCGAAGCGATCTGCGAAACGCCGGGTGCGGATTGCCAGGGAAGAGTTCGCGAGGAAAGGTCGTCTGAAGATGGTCACGATCACGTTTCCGGATCGCGAGGCGGAAAAGCGTGCGCTCGCCTTCCTGATTGGTCGCTTCTCCGGCCGGGTGTTGCGATCGGGCGAACACATCGTTCCCGAGGCGGCACTGGAGGCACTCGCCGACCAGAATATCCCTTTTGCCGTGCGAGGGAAGGCGACCTATGAGCAGCAGATGGCGGCGCTACGAGGTGCTGCTTCCGGTCCAGTTCAATGACGGCCGCGCTGTGCCTTCGGAATGGCTCGCCGAGGCCGTCTTGGAGATCGTGGATCACTTCGGCGCCGCCAGCTACGAAACGCAAAACGTCGAGGGCCACTGGCGACACGGAGGCGTCCTGTATCGAGATGATCTCGTGCGGATCGTCATCGACGTACCCGATCTGGCCAAGAATCGGCAGTGGATGAAGCAATTCAAGAAGCGGTGGACGGATCGCCTCGAACAACTCGAGCTCTGGGTGATCAGCTACCGGATCGAGCTTGAGTAGGAGCGTCTAATTCCCGGAGCGGGGCGTCCGACATATCGACGGCGGACGACGAGATTGGGCGCGGACAATCAGGCCGAGCGGTCCGCTGTCCAGCAGGATCAGCCGCGCCATGACTAATCTCATAGCGGGCCTCGGGGTCAGCGGGCCTCGGGGTCGGTC
>JBAUOX010000035.1:0-5108 GCA_049579985.1 Isosphaeraceae bacterium
TGAGTCCCATGAGTCCGAGGATCAGGGCGGGGAACCAGCATGGCTCCCGGTCACGATAGCATGCCACGCAGAGTAGCTTATCGTCCCTCTTGGCGGGATCACTTCCGCTTCCACTGGGCAGCCGTCCCAGAAAGCCATATGACGGTCCTGAGAGAAGATTGGAAGAAGTTCCTCCAGCGACGACCAGGAGACGCCTTTTCCCCTTGCATCAGAAATCGATATTCATTAACATAAGGGTAAGACTCTGAGCGAAGACATGGATGTATCTAGAGGAGAGACTTCGATGGATAGCCTTCAACAACAAGTCCTGAGTCTTCTCAGTGAAGATTGGAAAAGCCGTATAGAGATCGTCAGAGAAACTGGTGCATCGGAACATGAAGTGCAGGTCGCACTGAACGAGCTACAGGATCAAATCGAGACTACCTATGGTCCTGTAGCAGGATTGAAAAAGGCTCGAATGTACAGGCTTAAGAGCTGCTCACAATCATCCTCTCCTTCATCTTCAACGCTGCAATTCCCTCTGGACGAAAGTCTTACTCGTCCGACCGGCTTGCCTCAACTGATTCGCCTTAATCTTCAAATCCTGGCGCTGCCGTTTCGCCTGCTGGTAACGACTCATTGGCTTCTGCTGTACAGCTTGAGCTTGCCCAGCAGGAAGGAATGACCCCCCATCAGGACTCGTATAGTCAACTCCACCACCGTCAGGAAGAAACGACCCCCCATCAAAACTCGTGTAAGAAGAACTCGGGATCTGTTGCTGTTGTTGGGCTTGAGGAGTAGGACAACTTCCACCAGAACAACTCGTCAAACACCAGCCCCACAGCCCCCGTCTTTCTGCCCTGGCTTCCCGCTCAAGTTCTGCCAGTCGGGGCGACTTTGAGGACTTGACGAAGTTCCAAGCCCAGCCTTCACGGACCATGACCTCGTTCACCGGTTTTCCACCGACGAAGACATTTCCTATCACCCTCACGTAACGGTCTTTCCCGTGGGTCTCGGTGCTGACCTCTTTGCCGAAGACGAGATCCGCCAACGCCTGTCGGCTCCGCTGTGAAAAGTCCTGCCCCCTTACAGGAGCGTCGATCTCGCTGAGTCGGACTTTGACCTGCATCCGATCGACCAGGACCGTGAGGGTATCCCCGTCTGCGATCCTGACCACCTTGCCTTTGAGGTTGCTGGGAACGCTCAGAACGGGTTGAAGAACATGGGCTGGGGCTGGTTTTTCGGCTTCAAGAGATTCTCAGCCCGCTCGGGTCTCGCCAAGAGCCAGGCATAGAAACCGTGAGTTTCGGTGATCTTGAAGCAGGCTGCCTGGCTATCGTCCTGTTTCAGAGGTAGGCATCCCTCGATCTTTACGGTCCCAACCAAGACGCCCCTCGGCAAGCCGTTCACGTCGATCCCGAACTCCTGGGCGATCCGGGCTTCCTCTGCTGGTTCGATCCGGTTCAACCCGGCATAGATGAATACCCGCTCTCGGAGATGCGTTCGCTTGGACCGGACCTCAATGGTCTTGTGTCCGAGGAGGATCAACTCAGCCCAGGGCTGTCGGATGCTGAGGGCTCGCATACCGGTCTTCAGCCAACTCCCTGGGAGATAAGCCATCGACGGAGGATCGAGAGGATGTACGCCTTCTCTTCGGGTGTCAGGGCATGACCTTTGGGGATTGAGTGCCATTTCTCAAGGCAGCCTCGGCAGCAACAAGTTGCGGTGCCGTGTTGAGCGACGAAGATCGGGTGGTTGCGCATCGGGGTCTGCTTGCCGTCATTCGGTGGATTGGCCGGGGCGAGGCGCTCCTCGATGAACCTCTCCCCGTGCGACATCACGGCGTCCAACCCCTTGCGCTCCAGGTATTCCTTTTCAACGGCACGGAGGCGGAACCTACGGCGAAAGTCAGAATGGTTCAGCTTCTCAAAGAGTTCATCCAGATCGCTGTTCATCCTTCTAGCCCATTACATCAGGCTCTCTTGACCGAGCTTGCCCATGTGGTTCCCAGTCCTTCGCTGGACTCCCCGGCAATTCAGGCTTCAGTGTCTTGCGAACCAGCTCCCAGAGAGGTGCGTCACAAAGAACCGAGCCGGTGGTGACTCCAACCAGGTCTGAAGTCCGGTCCTCATCGAACCGTCCATGACCTGCTCGATAAGCTGAACCGGAAGCACGGCTCCCCGGTTTGCCTGCTTGTCCAGAATGACGGCAATTCGGCGAGGATTGATTGCGACCAGCGTGTCCTGGCGGTCCTGGTATGAACGCCAAATCCCTATGGCATCCTGGACGACCGCCTCGATGTATTCCTTCGAGACCTGATGGAGAATCTGGTTATCATCTGCTACGCCAATTGCTGCCGGTCGGTGCTGGCTTACTACCTCTATCGCCATCTGCACGCAGACGACCCCGCCCTGTCTGCCGGTCTGTTTGCGGGAGAATGTATCAACGACCGTGCGCTCGGGATGCTGAGACAGTGGGGCATCGATGCCAGCGGGCACTGCCCCCGCCAAGTGGATCGTGAACTCTGTGACCAAGCGAGTGCCATCTTCGTGATGGCTCCAGCACACCTCCGTCGCCTGCTGAGGCTCTACGGCGAGTATCTGGACCGGAAGACCTACCTGTTCGCCGACCCCTTCAGCCAGCCTCGATCGTTCCATCATGGCGAGTACAAGGTCTACGACCCGTCCTTCGATCCCCGACCCGTCGAGGAGTTGGTTCACGCATGTCGTTGGATGCGAGAACGGGTCCAGCAGATCGGGCTGGCACTGCGGAGCCCAGGCAACACTCTGGTTGCGGCGTCCCAGTATCTCCCGTTGATCGAAACGGTCGATCCTGATGATATCTTGCGAACCGACAGCGCATCGCTTCGTCCAGAAGTTCTTTCTTCCGACACCGCATCGTTTACTTGAAAGTCGGCAGGAGCCGACATTTCATCTGCCAGAAATGTCGGTTCAGCCCGCCTCACGGGGAAGCGGCCCGTCACTCCCGTTTGCCGTTCTCGGGAGGGCCTGGGTCGTCTGCTTGGAGGAAAAGCCCCAACCAAATCGACAAGACATGTGGCCGATCTGCTGAAGATCGGCAACGCCACGGTCTCACGAGCAAGGACGAAGCTGGCAGGTGTTTCAAATGGAACACCTGAAACCATCAAGGGTCGGGACGGCAAGACTTATCACTACCCCGCCACATCGGTCGAGAACCCGTCCGTGGCCCGGATCGCCGGGCAGATCCTCAACGAATTGGGCGAGGATGCCCCCGAAGGTGGGGCATCGCTGCGGACGCTGAATAAGAAACGATTCGAGCTGGAGCGAGATGAGCTTCTGGATCGAACGTCGCCCTCATTGCCCAAGGACTTCAAGCTCTATCACAGGGACTTCCGCAAAATCGGGAACCTCATCGCACCGGGTTCGGTGCGGCTGGTTGTCTCCGACCCGCCATGGCTGAAGGAACACCAAGATCTCCGACAGCCCTTCGCCGAGACCGTAGCCCGCATCCTCAAGCCGGGCGGTTTCGCTTGCGTGTACACCGGGCACTTCCACCTCAAGGAGTTCATGGACGCTCTCTGCGGGGCGGGGCTGGAATACCGCTGGCTGATCGCATGCGTCAACGATGACACGATGGGGGCGATCCGGTCTTGTGGCTCAATCCTGACGTTCTGGCGTCCCGTCCTCTTGTTTCAGAAGCCTGGAGGCAAGGCCAAGACGCCCCGCATCCTCCGGGACTTGATCCAGTCGCAGAGCCGGGAGAAGGACGCTCACCAGTGGCAGCAGCCGATCGACGAGGCGGTGCTGTTCGTCAAGACTTTGACGGAACCGGGCGATCTTTGTTGCGATCTGGTTTTTGGCACCGGAACAGTGCCGTCAGCGGTTGCGCTCGTCAACGAAGGACGCCGGTTCATCGGCACAGAGATCGACGGTGATCTGGTGAGGGTCGCCAGACGCCGGGTCAAGGAGATGCTGAAGCAATCGCAGGCGGTCTGATGTGATCGTGCGCCTTCGGGTCTGACTCGAAGACCAAGAAGGGTTTGCGGATCTTCGCCCCGGATCACCCGAGCCGCTGGGAGGTCGGATATCGCCTCGGGGCTGCTTTGAGGCAGGCATTGTCAGAGCATGAACCAGAGGAACCGACCGGCTCCCATGCAAGCCCACGCCCGCATATCCGAAGGTCTCACTGGCACTCGTTCTGGGTCGGCAAGAAGGATCAGCCGGATGCCAGGTCCGTGACACTCAAGTGGCTGCCACCAATCCCGGTCAATGTGCAGGGTGTCGATGATCTGACGACGACGGTTCGGGATGTCGGCGAGAAGCCGGTTGACCCTTGTTGAGATTCCTGCCCTCAGTCGTTTCGTCTCTGGATCTCACCTCTTACGACCAGCGGTAGACTCCCAGGTACATCCGAGATCCTCGCCAGAAAGATGGCTCTGGGTACGTCGATCACGAGGGTGACAACGTGCTCGTGATCGACGAACTGAGCGGGGGAGATCCCTTCTCCTGACACGGCGGGCTTGAGTATTTCCGCTGGCTCAGCCTACAACTCTCCGCAACTTCTACATCGACGCAAGGACCGATTCTGCGTTTCGCAAGCCTTCAGAGATGCTCCTTGGTTCATCGATCACGGCGGCAGGACCCTTCAGCATCTTGCAAAGCTCACCCAGTATCTCGGCATCATCGGTCTCGTAATCGACCGGAACGGCGACCACTTCAGCCGTCTTCTCGTCTTGCCTGTCATTCTTGTGCGGCCTGGGTTCATGGTACACAACGCAGGAATTCCGTGGATTCCTCACATCAGTCGCCAGGAGAATCTCAGCGTTCCTGATGAGTTGTTGGAACGCTGGATCGGCCGCTCTTACCCTTAGCAGGCCCCTCCGAACAAACGGCAACGTGTGATCGGTTGACATGGCTGCACCCTCGTCTTGAATGCGGAATAGGTCAGCGCAGCCGAGGCTCTTCAGCATTCGCCCGTTATCACCCCTCGAACTGAACGTGACTTCCTCGTGATGTTCAGTCCTGGCTTCCAGAGTGTCACAGACCAGACCGGCAACCAGCCAGCGAAGAGGAACGTGCTGCTCTTGAGCTGTCTTCCGTAGATGGCTCAGCAGATCATCTGATAAGGTAACTTGAACTTGCGGTGAA
>JBAUOX010000036.1:0-8036 GCA_049579985.1 Isosphaeraceae bacterium
CTCGGCCTTCTTGATGAGATTGTTCAAATCGATCTGCCACACCTTCGCCGAGCCATCGCTACCGCCCGTGACGAGCCGACCGTCTTTTGTGAAGGCCAGAGAACGAATGGCGCCCTGATGTGCCGGGAGGACGAGGGGCTGGTCGGTGGGATGCTCCAGGTCCCACACCCGCGCCGTGCCGTCGTCGCTGCCCGTGACGAGTCGGCCGTCGGGCGCAAAGGCCAGGGCTTGAATCATGCCCTCATGTCCCGCAAGGACGAGCGGCGGGTCTGCGGGGTGCTCGAGATCCCATACCCGCGCATTGCCATCCCATCCCCCTGCGACAATCCGCCCGTTGGGCGCGAGGGCGATGGCCGAAAAAAGGGTCCCCTGATTTCGGAGGACGAGGGGCTGGTCCGCGGGGTGGTTCAGGTCCCACACTCGCGGCACGCCATCGTCGCTGCCCGTGACGAGCCTGTCGTGGGCCACGAAGGCCAGGGCACGAATCACGTTGTCCCCAAGTAATGGGTCGACCGGACGTGGTCGTGGGAGGACGACGGGTTGGTCCGCGGGGTGGTTCAGGTCCCACACTCGCGCCGTGCCATCCATGCTGCCCGCGGCAAGCCGGCCATCGGGCGCCACGGCCACGGAGAAAATCGGGCCCTTCTGTCCTGGGAGGAGGAGGGGCTGGCTGGCGGGGCTCTTCAGGTTCCACACCCGCGCATGGCCTTCGTAGCTGCCCGTGAGGAGCCGGTCGTCGGGTGTGAAGGCCAGGGCTTGAATTTGCTCACGTAAGCGTGGTGTCAGGAGGGTCTGAGCGGTGGGACCCCTCAGGTCCCACACCCGAACCGTGCCGACGAGGCTGCCCGTGACGAGACGCCCGTCGGGCGCGACGGCCAAGGCGGCTATCTGGCTCTCGTGTCCTGGGAGGACGAGGGGCTGGGCGGTGGGATGCTTCAGGTCCCATGCCCGCGCCGTGCCATCGAGGCTGCCCGTGACGAGACGATCGTCGGGCGCGAAGGCCAGGGCGGTAATCGAGCCGTCGTGTCCCCGAAGGACGAGGGGCTTGGCGGCAGGGTCCTTCAAGTCCCACACCCGCGCCGTGCCGTCGTCGCTGCCCGTGACGAGACGCCCGTCGGGCGCAAAGGCCAAGGCGGTAATCCCGCCCCCTTGTCCTGAGAGGACGAGGGGCTCGGCGGCGGGGTGGATCGGGTCCCACACCCGCGCCGTGCCGTCGCCGCTGCCCGTGACGAGACGCCCGTCGGGCGCAAAGGCCAAGGCGGAAATCCCGCCCCCTTGTCCTGAGAGGACGAGGGGCTCGGCGGCGGGGTGGATTGGGTCCCACACCCGTGCCTTGCCGTCGCGGCTGCCCGTGGCGAGACGCCCGTCGACCGCGAAGGCCAGCGCCGTAAGCCCGTACTCGTACCCGCGGAGGACGGGGGGCTTGGATTCGAGGTGGTTCAGATCCCACACCCGCGCCGTGCCATCGCGGCTGCCCGTGGCGAGACGCCCGTTGACCGCGAAGGCCACTAAGTCAATCTGCGACGACTGTCTTGGGAGCGAGAGGGGCTTAGTAGAGTGGCTCAGGTCCCACACCTGCACCGTGTAATCCTCGCTGGCCAGGGCGAGACGCCCGTCGGGCCCAAGAGCCAATCGCCCCAAGACAGAGTCTATTGATGAAAGGACACGGGGTTCGGCGGAGGAGTGGCTCAGGTCCCACACCCGTGCCTTGCCGTCGGGGCTGAGCGTGGCGAGACGGCCGTCGGGGGCGAAGGCCAGAGCCGAAATCGGGCTCTTATGCTCCAGAAAGGGACTGCCCTGGATCGACGACGACGACAACGCATCCTGGAGTGACTGCCTCGCGGCCGGTACCGGAGGCTCTGCGCGGTCTCGTGTGGCCCGGATGGCCTCCACGGCGAGGATCAGGGACCGCTGAGGCCTTTCCGGGAACGCGTCATGAGAGCAGGCCGCCAGGCGCTCCGCATTGGCGATCCGCAGGTTCTGCTCGGCGAGTCGAGTTTGGTTTCTCGCTTCACGCCATTGATAGGCGGCCAGCAAGGCCACGCCGACAGTCAGGGCGAGGACCGCCCCCAGTGCGTAGGCCCTCTTGCGAAGCCTCCGGTTGGACTCCTCCTGATCCTTCAAGCGTTGCTCGGTCTCCCGCTGCTTGTCGACCTCGGCCTCCCGCTGTCTCTCCTCGGCCTCGTGGAGGCGGCGCGCCCGCTCCTTCTCCTCTGCCTTCTCCTGTTCCTCGGCGCGGCGGCTGGCTTCGACCAGTAGGGTCTCGTTCGCGGTCCAGGCCCGCATCCCCGAGGCGCCTTCCTCGACAGCGGAAAGGTCGGTGCTATCCAGGACGGGACCGGTCTTGCCATCGCGCCACTCCGGAGCGCGGTTCTCCAGCAGACGACGAGCGCGCTGACCGGGGGCAAACGAGAGCCGGAACCGTTGCTGGACCAAAGGCGCGAGCAGGTCGTGGGCCAGTCGGGTCGAGCCGGTCGGGGAACCGGACTGGGGCTCGGCTTCGATCAGCAGGTAATGGTCCTTGCACTGGCCCAGCAGGCCCTCAAGAGCATCGGCCCGGTGGGCGTAACGACCGTCGAGCGCGGCGCGGCTGTGCTGGGCGGCAGTGCCGAGGTCGGTCGTGTGGAAGGCGAGCAGGTCCAGGGCCAGGCCAGACGACTCGACGTCGGGTTTCCAGCGGCCGATCGCCTGCAGGCCTTCGCCGAGGACGTCTTCCAACAGGTAGCCTTCCGCCTTCAGCGACTCGTAGAGGGCGCGATCGAAACGGGGCTGGTCGGGGTTGGCCTGTCGGGCTCGCTCCCACATCTTGGTCAGGAGGACCTGGAGCGTGGGCGCCAAGGCCGACCCGGCGTCGGCCAGCAGGTTGTCGGCGATGACCTCGGGCAAGCCGTCCTCGACGGCCAGCCGATACTGCCGCTGGAGGCGACCCGGCCGCGCGGGGCCGCGGATCGCTTCGATGATCCCGCGGCGGTCGAGCGGCTTCAGGAACACCTGGGTCCGGGGAAGCTTCGCCTCGGCCAGCCGCCGGTCGAGCTCAGCCAGCCACTCCTTGCGGAACCCCAGCACCAGCTTGCCTTGAGGCCGAGTCTCGCGGTTGCCCAGGACCGCAACCAGCCCCGTGAGGAACTCGTCCAGCTCGCGTGGTTGAGCCGGGTCGGGCCGGGTAAAGACCTCCTCGACCTGGTCCAGGAAGACGACCATGCGTTTGCCAAGTCTCGCCTCCTCGGCACGCCACGCCTCGTCCAGGGCGGTCGGCTCCGCCGAGAGTTGCAACGCATCGCGAAGCGATCCCAACAGGCCCTTTTTCTGATCTCGGCGTCGATAGCGGACCGCGCTGCCGCCGGCCTCCAGCCGAGGCACCAGCCCGGCGTCCAACAGCGACGACTTGCCGACCCCCGAGGCCCCATACAATAGCAAGATCGGTGGCCCTGCCGGGTCGATGACCTCCTCATACAGCTCGCGGACCTGGTATCCGCGCCCGAAGAAGACCTCGGCGTGCTCGGCGGTGAACCAGTTCAAGTGGCGGAACGGGGTCTCGGGGAGGTCGCGCTCGGGGAGGCGGGGAAGGCCGAACTCGGGGTTGCCAGCGGCGTCGGGGAGGCTCCAGCGCTCGACCAGTTCGTCCCCCGGGCGGAACTCCCAGGGGAAGCCGTGGTCGTCGGTCGGATCGGGGCTGGCAGATTCGGACGTGGTGCCGAAATCGCGGTGGCCGTAGTACGCTTCGGGGACGGTGTCATGGGCCGCCAGAACGCGTCCTCGCGCCTTCTCGTAGGCTGCGCGGAGCGGTAAGCCGGAGGCGAGCTCGGTGTAGAAGGCCACGGCGAATGCGCGTGCCATACCATCGTCGATGGCCCGCGCCGTGGCGATCACGGCGGCGACGCCGGCTTCGAGCAGCCGGGCGACCTGGGCGCGAGTCGAGCAGCCGTTGAGGAAGACCAGTTGCAGCCCTCCGCACTGGCCGAGGAACGTCGCCAGCCCGGCGGCGTGCGCGGGTGCACCGCCCGCGGCGCTGGATTCCAGCAGGAGCCGGCCGCTGTCGGCATGACCGGCGTAGTGCAGGATGGTGACCTGGTCGTGGTTCCTGGTGAAGACGTCGAAGATCTGGTCGAGACTGGCGTTGGGGAGCAGCTCGAGCCGGCAGAGGCCGTTGCGCTCGGCATCCTTGAGGATGTCCTGAAGCCGTCGAAGTTCCTCTGGCAAGTCCCGCAGATAACGCCGCCCCTCCTGCTCATTCGCGAAGGCCAGGACGACGATCGGCAACTCGGCCATTTCCATGATCCTCGAGGCATCGGGACGAGACGTCATCGGGGCGATTTGACGAGCTGTCGCTCTTCGACTGATCGAGAACGCGTCAGTGCTGATGAAGCGAGCACGACTTCACCATCAGGGGAAGCCCATACTCCCAGACGATCAATCAGTCTATGGCGTAAACAGTGCTAAGCATAGCAAATTCTTTGGGAGTGCGCCAGATCCAGCGGCTCGGCGATGGCTCGTCCCCACGGGACGCCATGATCCCGCAGGACTGCGCAGGGCCCCATTTTGCTTCTCCTGGATCGTCAGACCGGCCAGCGCCGCGAGGGCCTCGCTGCCTTGGCCGAAAGACGGGTGCTTGATCCCCGCGGAGACGACCATCCTGTACACGGCCGGACTGTAATTGCCGCAATCAATCCCCGGCCTTTGGGTCTGATCTTTGGCCACAACTTTTTTCAGACGTAAACTGCATTGCCCTTTGGATTAGCAGCGAAAAAATCCTAACTAGGCTTTATTCGGTATTGCACTGGTTCCGCAAGCGACTCGAAGTACATGTTAAAAACCCTCGGGAAAACCGATGTTTTCAAACTATTATAGTGTGTTCATTTTGTTCAGTCGACAATTCAAACAAATGTACAGTATTATGGAAAATGGCTGTAAGGTTAATTTCTGTAAGTACTTCTGTCAATAAAGAGATGTGTCTAATGCTCAGGGCACTGAGCCGGGCCAGGGCCGAGTTGCCAAGCCAAACTGCCTCACACCCTGGGCTTGGGCAGATTGTCTCAACATTGACATCAGAAGACAAGGTTTCGGCCCGAAACCTAGGGATCGACTCGAGACTCGGTCAAGTTGTGCTGGCGAGACGAACCCTACGAGGCGTTGGCTTCTCGCTGGATCAGCTATTACCCCGGCAAGAAAGTTTCGCATCCTTGCACATACTAACCCGACGCGCCAGGGAGGGCTCTGAGGCACTCCCCTCGCTGGCGCGTCGGGTTAGTATGAGCTTCTTCGGTGCCAGGGTAATATGTGCGGATCTTGGTTGCCGGGGTAATACAAAGACCACCCCTCACGGCGCTCCGGTCGGATGTATTTCCCGACGGATGAGTCATTGAGGGCTCCCAGGTTGGCCGTGTCCCAGACGATCGATCGTCACTTCCTGGTAGCTGTCAGGTGGCCGTCAGCGATGTCGACGGGGCCTGGATGCCTGTCGCTATAGTCTTTGATTCCGCCGCGCGCCACCGTCAAGTCGGGCTCGGGCTCATCGAAGCTTGGAATCCGGACGGGCTCTTCCTTGCGAACGTGCCAACCGGGGGGGAAGCGTCTCGGCTAGCCGATCTCGCAGCCACTCTGTGATTGTGGTGTGTCTTGGTTTCTTGGTCATCTTTCGCACCAAGTATCCGTCGATCAGCTCGACCCGCGGTTCCTTCAGAACCCCGGCACCGGCCAGGCTTTCATATTCGTCGACGTCCATTCGGTACAAGATCAGCCTGGAGTGGGGAGGCAGTCCCGGCAGTGAGCCTGTCATCGTGGACATGAATCTGACTCCGGCAAGGGTTTGGCTGCTGACCATCAGCGAACGCAAGCCTAACCACGACAAGTCACCACGTCAAATGAACGGGTGAAAACGCAACCCGGGTTCACGGCTCCGAACGCGGGACGGCCAGGTCGCGAAGGAACCGCCAGCGGTCGGGGACTTCGATCAGGCTGGGGCCGTCGTGACTGAGGGCGTGGCGGATAGCGGAGCGGAGCTCATCGGGAGTCTGGACCCGGTGGCCCGGGACGTCGAAGGCGACTGCGAGGGCGAGGAAGTCAGGGTTGGTCAGATCGACATCGACATAGCGGCCCTCGAAGACGTGCTGCTGGATGTTCTTGATGGCTCCGTAGGTGGAGTCGTTGTGAATCAGGGTGATGAGGGGCAGACGATGCCGAACGGCCGTGGCGAGTTCCTGGGCGGTCATCAAGAAGCCGCCGTCGCCGCTGACCGAGACGACGTGCCGGCCCGGCAGGGCGACGGCTGCGCCGATCGCCGCGGGGAAGGCCCAGCCCAGGGCAATGTAGTTCGATGGATAAAAGAACTGGCGCGGCCCGAAAGATGGCCAGTCGGCCTGCATCCGGTAGCCCATCTCGCAGGCGTCAGTGAATACGGGGGTGGACTCGGGCAGCTCGGCGCGGAGGGTATCGATCAGCCATTCGGGCCGCGGCTGTCGGGCCTCCCGGGCCTGTTCCCAGATGGATCCCCAGCCCTGACCGGCTGGTCGTTGCGGAAGGTGCTTCCGAAGCATGGCCAAGGCCGCCCGGGCGTCGGCTACGATGCCGACCGCGACCGGATGATTCATGCCGATCTGGGCGGCGTCGAGATCGATCTGAACGAGCTGCCGGGGCACGGGCATCCGACGCCAGTCGGTCAGCACTTCGGTGAACCGGCAGCCGACGGCGAGCATGGCGTCGGCATGGGGCAGGACCGCCCGGGCGTGCACGGAACGGGCGTGGCCGAGCGACCAGGGATCGCGCTCATCGAGAATGCCTTTGGCATTGAGGGTGGTGATGACCGGGCAGCAGAGCTGGCGAGCGAGCTGTCGGATCTCTTCCCCGGCCCCGGACCAGAGGGCGCCGCCCCCCGCCAGGATGATCGGCCGCCAGGCGGCCCTGAGCAGTTCCGCCGCTTCAAAGACTGCCGTCTGGGGCACTTCCGGCGCCGCTGGCGGCGCAAGCTCTTGCACCCCGGCCACGGTGCAGGGCTGCCGCATCAGGTCCTGAGGCAGAAAGATCGCCGCGGGCCGCGGCCGGCCGCCGGCCATCGCCTGGAAGGCCCGGGCAATCATCGCCGGGATCTGCTCTGCCCGACGGACCGTGCCGCACCACTTCGTCACCGGCCGGAAGATCGCTTCCAGGTCGATCTCGTGGTAGTTGCCGCACTCGCGGTCGAGATCGCCCGCGTTGACTTGGCCGGCGATCAAGAGCACGGGCAACGAGTCGGCCCAGGCCTCGGCCACGCCGGTCAAGGCGTTGGTTGCACCTGGCCCGGCCGTCGTACAGATGACTCCCGGTCGAGCCGTCACCCGCGCATAGCCGTCAGCCATGAACGCCCCGGCCTGCTCGTTGCGGGCGAGAACAGTCGCGATCCTGCCGCAGCGCCCCAGGGCGTCGTAAACTGCCGTCGAGTGCGACCCGGGCATGCCGAATATGTGGTCAACGCCACGGCTGATGAGGCCCTCCACCAGTACGTCGGCACCTGTTCTGGCCATCTTCCCGGCGCTCCGAAAAAAAGCCTCTGCAATCAAACAGTTGCCTCTTCATTGACACTCCAAAACGCACTCCAGGCACGGCCTTTCTTTCCTGCCGCCAGGCGGAGGAAAGGGGCACTCGAAACCTCGATCGCTGCTCTGTGTCCGTCAGTCCATGAGGCAAGTCGCCATGAGACTAGGGAAATTCCCTAGATCGACACATGGCCAAGCAGCAAGAGCGTAGATTTCATTGGATTGACCGGGCGACGACATGAGCTGGAGGTTGCTCGTTCTCGGGATCCCAACAGCGGACGCACGACGATCTTCCCCGCAACTATCCGCCGAACTCGCGGGCGCCGCGACGTTCAAGACCCTAGCTCTTCACCTCGGCTGCATCATGAGCAATCACGGCCAACCTCCCCGGAGCGATCAAAACCACGCAGTGGTGTCAAATGGCGAGAAAACGCGCGAACGCCGCCAATGGGTCAGGTTCATCTTACCCAACATGGTAACCAGACTGAGTTGGGCGAACGGCACCGAGACTGTCACGCACCTGGTCAG
>JBAUOX010000037.1:0-4241 GCA_049579985.1 Isosphaeraceae bacterium
AATAAGCGAAACTCTCCAGCTCCTTGTTGGCGGCCTCCAGTTGAGCCGTGCGCATGACGACGCGTTCCTCCAGATCACCCTTGAGTCTCCGGAGTTCGTCATGGGCCCGCTTGCGCTCCGTGATATCGCTGTTCATCTCGAGGACGACTGTCGGCTCGCCGCGTTCCTCGCGATCGAGGACCTGCCGGCTGGCGAGGACGATCTGAGCCCCATCGCGGCAAGAATGAATCAGTACTCCCTCCCACGATCCGTCGCGTGCCAGGCGGTCTTCAAGCTCCGCCAGCGACACGGGGAACCGAGTCCCCAAGAGATCGTGAGAGATATGACCCAGGGCCTCCTCACGACTCCAGCCGTACATTTGCTCAGCGCCCCGGTTCCAGGATCGGATGGTACCGTCCCGGCCGCGGATGAAGATGGCGTCGGGGGCCAGGTCGATGAGGCGCGACATCTGGCGCAACTCTGCCTCGGCGCGCTTCTGAGCGGTGATGTCGCGGGCCGCCGCGAAGACGCCGACGACCTGGCCCGCCTCGTCCCGATACACCGAAGCGTTGTACACCACCGGCGTGACGCGACCGTCGCGGTGCCGGATCTCCAGGGGATAGTCGCGGACCAGCCCCTCACGGAACACCCGCCGGTAGCCATCCCGGGCCTCCTCGGGCTCGGTGAAGTAGTCGGTGAAGTCCTTGCCGATAAGCTCGGCGCGGGGAGAGCCGGTGACGGCCTCGGTGGCCTCGTTCACGTCCGTGATCTTGCCGTCGGTGCCGATGGTGACCAGGGGGTCGAGGCTGGCCTCGAGCAGGCGGCGGTTGTAGGCACTCGCCCGTCGCAACGCCTCCTCGGCCCGTTTCCGCTCGGTGACATCGCTGTTGATCTCGAGGACGACTGTCGGCTCGCCGCGTTCCTCGCGATCGAGGACCTGCCGGCTGGCGACGACGATCCGAGCCCCATCGCGGCGAGAATGAATCAGTTCTCCCTCCCACGATCCGTCGCGTGCCAGGCGGTCCTCGAGCTCCGCCAGCGACACGGGGAACCGAGTCCCAAAGAGATCGTGAGAGATGCGATCCAGGGCTTCCACTTTGGTCCAGCCGTACATCTGCTCAGCGCCCCGGTTCCAGGATCGGATGGTACCGTCCCTGTCGCGGATGAAGATGGCGTCGTGGGCCAGGTCGATGAGGTGCGACTGCTGGCGCAGCCCCGCCTCCGCACGCTTCCGCGCGGTGATGTCGCGGGCGGCAGCGATGACGCCCGCGACCCCCCCCGCCTCATCCCGATAGATCGCCGCGTTATAGAGCACGGGGACGGTGTGCCCGTCCCGGTGCCGGATCTCCAGGGCGTAGTCACGGACGAAGCCCTCGCGGAAGACCCGCTCGTAGCCCTCACGGGCTGCCTGCGGATTCGTGAAGTAATCGGCGAAGTCCTTGCCGATAAGCTCGGCGCGGGGGTAGCCGGTGGCGGCCTCGGTGGCCTCGTTCACGTCGGTGATCTTGCCGTCGGGGCCGATGGTGACCAGAGGGTCGAGGCTGGCCTCGAGCAGGCGGCGGTTGTAAGCGCTGGCCCGCCGCAACGCCTCCTCCGCGCGCTTCCGCGCCGTGATGTCAGTGCAGGTCCCGACCCACTCGCGCACACTGCCGTCCGCCTGGAGCACCGGCACGCCGCGAGCGGCGAAGTGGCGGTACTCTCCATCGCTCTTGCGGATCCGATACTCGGTCTCGTAAACAGAACGGGCCCTGACCGCCTCTGACCAGACAGCCCTGGTCCGTTCCCTATCCTCGGGGTGGAGCGAGCTCACCCATCCCCACCCCCTCAACTCCTCCTCGCTCTTGCCGGTAAAGGCCCGCCACATGGGCATGTCCTCGACGACCTTGCCCTCCGGGTTTGTCGTCCAGACGATCTGCGCCGTGGCGACGACCAGCGAGCGATAGCGTCCCTCGCTTTGCCGCAGAGATTCATTGAGCCGGTCCAGCTCGGCGGCGCGCTTCTCCGATATGTCCCGCTGGTTCGCGATCCCCCGGGCGTACTCCTCGAGTCGGCGATTGGCCCGGAGGATCATCTCGCCCAACCAGCTTATGAAGCCACCCACGACGAGGAAGAGCGATATCGCGAGCTGGTCAACTGGTCCTGCGACCGCGAACGAGAACCGGGGCTCGAACAGGAAGAAATCAGCAACCAGGACCGTCAGGACGGTTGCCAGCAGCCCGGGCCCGAAACCTCCGTACCAGGCCGCACAGATCACCGCGGGGTAAAGCATCAGGAACGGGAATTGGTTCCCCAGGGACGGCAACAAGAATTCGACCAGGACCGCCCCTATGGCAGCGGAGCCGATCGCGACTGCGTAACGCGCAGGCCGGGGGCTAACAGCGAGGGGCAACATCCGATTCATCGGGGGTTCCATGGTTCCCTACCAGACACTTTCGTTCGAGACTCGCTCGCAGGCTTCAACTCCGTCGCGCCGGCCTGGGTAGGGGCCGCGCCGGACCGGCAAGATCTCCATTGTTCTACCCGACGTCTTTCCTGCAGTCATGAGGGTTTGCTTCCGATGACCGGGAGGGTGAAGAGGAAAGTGCTCCCCTGGCCCGGCCGCGACTCGACCCAGATCCGACCCCCGTGCCGCTCCACCACCCTCTTGCAGATCGCCAGCCCCATCCCCGTGCCGGGGTACTTGCCCCGCCCGTGCAGCCGCTGGAAGATCTGGAAGATCCGCTCGCGGTACTCGGGCGCGATGCCGATGCCGTTGTCGCGCACCGAGAAGACCCACTCCTCACCGGTCCGCTCGGCCGCGACGTGGACGCGCGGCGTGCCGTCGCAGAACTTCAGCGCGTTGCCGATCAGGTTCTGGAAGAGCTGGACGAACTGGATCGGGTCGGCGAGCACCGTGGGCAGGTCATCGTGGGTCACCACCGCCCCCTTCTCCGCGATGGCCCGGCCGAGATTGGCCGTCGCCTCATCGAGCGCCGTCCGGGCCCCCATCTCCTCGAGGCGTCGCGCCTGGGTGGTGACGCGGGAATAGCGGAGCAGGCCGTCGATCAGGGTCTTCATCCGCGCGGCGCCGTCGACCGCGTAGTTGATGTACTTGTCGGCCTTCTCGTCGAGCCGGCCCTTGTACCGCTCGGCCAGCAGCTCCAGGAAGCTGGCGACCATGCGGAGGGGCTCCTGGAGGTCGTGGGAGGCGACGTAGGCGAACCGCTCGAGCTCGGTGTTGGACCGGGCCAGCTCCTCGGCGTGACGCTTGAGCAAGGCCGCGGCCCGCTTCCGCTCGGTGATGTCGCGGGCGATGCCCGCCGCCCCTATCACCTTGCCGGCGGAGTCGACCAGGGGCGAAATGCTCACGGACACGTTCAGGAGCCGGCCGTCTTTCCTCCGGATTACCGTCTCGTGATGCTCGATCCGCTCACCCCGCTTGATCTTCTCGACCATCACCGGCCACTCATAGAGGGCACCCTCCGGTAACAACCTGGAAATGCTCTGGCCGATGACCTCCCCGGCCGCGTAGCCAAACATGCTCTCCGCGCCTGGATTCCAGCTCAGGATCGTGTTATCGAGGCATTTGCTGTAGATCGCGTCCTCGGACGACTGGACGATTGAGGCGAGGAGGGTGGCGGCTTTCTCCGCTTGCTTGCGTATCGAGAGGTCGCTGAGGATCGCGCTGATGCCGGAGAATCCCTCGAATCGCAGTGGAGTCAACGAGACCTGGACGGGGATCGAGGTCCCATCCACGGCCCTCAGGCGGAGATCCCCCTGGATGCTCTCGCACTGGCCCGCCACCAGCAGCCTGCCGAAGGTCTCGCGGTCCTCCTCGTCCAGCAACGAGGCCAGGGAGGAGCCGATCACGCGGCCCAGGGGGGCCTTGACCATCTCGCCGAGGCGGCGATTGCCGTAGAGGATCCGACCCTCCAGGGAGAGCGTCGCAGCGCCTTCGTTCATCTGCTCGATCAGCAGGCGGTAGGCCTGATCGGCCCCCTGGAAGGTGTAGACCCGGTCGCCGCTCGGTTCGTGCACAACCAGGGCATCGACCTCGCCGCGACGGATCGCGCGGAGGGTCTCCTCGGCCTCCTCGAGCCGGGAGCGGAGGTCCTCGACCCGGCCACGGAGATCCTCGGGATCGTCCACGTCGACACCCATGGCATCCTCGTTCGCGGTGTGCTAGAGCGGTTTTCAGATGCATTGCATGCGCCGCAGCTCTCACCCCCCCTACCCCCCCTACCCCCCCTTCGCAAGGGGGGGAAAGTCGGTGGCGTCTGGTC
>JBAUOX010000038.1:0-4195 GCA_049579985.1 Isosphaeraceae bacterium
ATTCCACCTGCGTCGCCCCTCCGAATCCCTCGGAGAGCCGAGCCAGGTTCGACCGACCGTAGTATCGTCGCCCCGGGCGACCGGGCTCAATCCTGCTCGCCCGAAATCCTTATCGCCGCGCACATAACGATGCCTGCGCCAGTCGCTCCGTTCGTAACGGAGACGCGACGCCCCGCACCCTGCGCAAGAACTCCTCTCGCCGCACCAGCCGGCACATGCGGCACCCGGTTCGCCGCGGCTCGGGAGCCCGAACCAGCGTCAGGCAAGGAAGTCTCATCGCAATCTCGCCCAGGCCCTCCGCGCCGCCGCTTGATCCGATAAAACGTTAATGACCCGGATGATCCGACCACCCGGATTCCGGGATCGACATCGGACCCCGCGAGACGGGCAGCTCGTGGAGACAGACACCTCGCCGTCTACAGCGAGGTCAGGTCCGATAACTCTCTTCCAGGCCCTGGAGCCGCTGAAGCTGCCGGTCACGCTTGCCGGGCTCGAAGCCGTAGATCGCCACATCCTCGATGACCTCGCCGGGGAGGAGCGTGTAATCCAGGCGACGATTCTCCGCCTCCTGAAACACCTCTCCAAGGTGATCGGAACAGGCGAATCCGTAGGTTTTCAGCTCGGCGAACCTGCCGTAATTCCAGCCTGCCGCGACCTTGTAAGTCGCCGAGTCGGAACAGTAGGGATGGGAGCAATTCACGTCATGGCTGTACATCAATAGTGCCTCAAGGGTGCCGGAACAATCACCGTGGCGGAGAGGTGACTCATAGTTTACTGCATTTCCATGGGTGTGGGATAGGCTATGCCCTGTTGAGAATTCCGGCGACCGTTGGGGCTTGGCTTCACAACGCACTCGAAACGCCCTGAGGCCAGAGCATCGCTCCAGTGGATGCTCCGCGTTTTGAACGATCGAGATCGTGTACAATCGATGAAACTACACTGCGGATGGAGCCCTTTCTCGTGAGAATAAGGACGATTCCATGGAGACGACGCCGATGGGCAGGGTGATGGAAATCTTCTGACCCGCTACCCCCACGGCCGCGTCCATGATGGCGATGCCGCTGGCCACAACCTCCGGCCCGATCCCGTCTCCGGCGACAACGGCGATTTTGTGGGTTTGCATGCATTGATACTAGAAACGATGGAATTCGTACTCGGGATTGGCGGGGTCGAAATCCTTGGCGGAGAGCACGGCATCGAGGTCCAGATCATCATAGCAGTAGCGCTCGCCCAGCGGCTTTTCCGCATTCCCATCGGCCGGCCAGTCGAAACCTGTGAAGCGGAGGGGAAGACGCGAGGCGGGGGCGTACAGAATCTCCGATTCGGCGAGCGGCCGCCCGGGCCGGAACTGGGGATGGATGTGGGTGGACCGCAGCCATCGCCTGCCATCGGGGGTCATGGTGCGATCGAGGATTGTGACTTCTTCGGGCTCTTCCAGATCCATCTGGCGGAAGCCGAGCATCTTGCGGATCAGGTTCCCCAGACCGGCCTGGTTCATCGGGTGGCGGCTCTCGGCCAGAATCATGGGGTGATCGGGGGGAACTTTGAGGCGCGGGACCAGGTAGCGAGCCATTCCCTCCGGGTGGCCGACCACTTGGTTGTCGTAGTACCCCTCGGCGTAGATCAGCTCTCGTCCGGCCACCGGCTGGATGCCCCTCATGTAGATGGCGAAGGGGTCCTGGCGAACCTTGACGAAATAGGTCTGCTCGGGTAGCAGTTTGCCGTTGATGCGTTCCTGCTTGCGAAAGGTCATGGTGTAGGAGTGAACCAGCCGGAATGATCGGTCGACCGCCTGCATCATCTTCAGGAGCAGCTCCTTCGCGGGTCGGCCTTCGAGGCGTGTCTCCGGCCAGGCTGCCAGCTCGACTGCCTGGCGCTGGGCCAGCGACGCTCCAGCGGGTGTGCCCGTGTGTTCGCCTGAGGCCGCGGGAGCCGCAGTGCCCGTGTTCGGTGGAAGGGCCGTCGAGCCTACGCCGGTTTTTTCCAAGGGCGCCGTCAACCTCCAGCTTACCCCGCACAGCAAGACCCCGAGCAGGCAGAAGGCACCCACCCCGAGTTGCCAGGCGCGTGAGGAGAGCAGTACCACGACACGCCGGATCCAGCTCGTCATGACCGGAAACTCTCGACCGAGGCCCCTCTTCTCGCACAGCCGGCTGCGACAGTGCGAGCGGAGGTATCCGTAACCAGGAGGAACCCATCGCCATCTTAACCTCCCGCCAGTGTCTGTGAACCTCCTCTTGACATCAAATGAAGCGATCTCCATCTGGCGTCGTGTCTGGCGCGCAGGGAGGCGATCGGCCCCCGCGGCGATGGCTGCCGACCGTCCCGACGTTGAGGAGCTTCATTCCCGCCGCGCCTGGGTTGTCGAGTCGAATTGACCGCATCGCGGTCCACGGTCTACGATGTAGCTTTGAATCCGACCCGCATCCCAACGAGTCCGAGAGCTTGGGCTGGTGGAGGGGGGCGGTTCTGGGAGGACGCTTGACCATGACGCAAATTGAACTGGCGCGGCGGGGTGTGATTTCGGCCGAGATGGAGTTCGTGGCCCGGCGCGAGAACCTCGATCCCGAAGTGGTCCGGTCTGAAGTCGCGCGCGGGCGGATGATCATCCCGGCGAATACCGTGCATCTCCGGCTGGGCTTGCAGCCGATGGGCATTGGCATCAAGGCCCGGTGCAAGATCAACGCCAACATCGGCAACTCGGCGGTGACCTCCAACATCGACAACGAGCTCGCCAAGCTGAAGATGGCCGTGGACCTGGGTTCCGACACGGTCATGGACCTTTCGACCGGCGGCAATATCGACGCGATCCGGCAATCAATCATCGCGGCCAGCACCGTTCCCATTGGCACCGTGCCGATGTATCAGGCGATCCAGGGCGTGAAGAAGGTCGAGGATCTGTCGGCCCAGAACCTGCTTGACATGGTAGAGCACCAGGCCAAACAGGGCGTCGATTACATGACCCTGCACGTGGGCATCTTGCGCGACTATATCCCGCTCACGGCGCACCGGATCACCGGGATCGTCTCGCGGGGTGGTTCGCTGATGGCTCAGTGGATGATCGCCCACAACCAGGAAAACCCGCTGTACACGCATTTTGATGAGCTGTGCGACATCATGCGGCAGTACGACGTGTCGTTCAGCCTGGGCGACAGCCTTCGCCCCGGCTGCATCGCCGACGCCTCGGACGCGGCCCAGTTCGCCGAGCTGCGCACTCTGGGTGAGCTTACCCATCGGGCCCAGGCGCGCGGCTGCCAGGTCATGGTCGAGGGCCCGGGACACGTGCCGATGGACCAGATCGCCATGAACATGGAGAAGCAGGCGATCGAGTGCGGCGAGGCGCCGTTTTACGTGCTCGGTCCACTCGTCACCGACATCGCGCCGGGTTATGACCACATCACCTCGGCCATCGGTGCGGCCCTCGCCGGCTGGCACGGCGCCAGCATGCTTTGCTACGTGACACCCAAGGAACACCTGGGCCTGCCCGAGGTTGAAGACGTTCGCCAGGGCGTGATTGCCTACAAGATCGCCGCGCATGCGGCCGACCTGGCTCGCCACCGGGCAGGGGCTCGCGACCGCGACGACGCCCTCAGCCGCGCCCGGTACAGCTTCAACTGGGAAGACCAGTTCCGGCTCTCACTCGATCCCGAGACCGCCCGCAGGATGCACGACGAAACGCTGCCACAGGACGCCTTCAAGACCGCGGCCTTCTGCAGCATGTGCGGCCCCAAGTTCTGCTCGATGCGGATCAGCGAGGACATCCGCAAGCATGCCGAGGCAACCGCCGCCCTGGTACAGCTCGAGCCAGTCGGGGCGGCAAGATGACCGGCCTTCCGGCGGTCCATTCCGGGCGAGGTGCTCGTGATCGCGGACAAACTCCACCCGTGTTGCTGAAACCCCCTTTCATCGCGTGCCCGGACATCATCCTTCGACTTGGTGGCGATGCGCTTTCCCCCCGGCGCTCGCTGGGCATTGTAGTTGCAACGAAAAACTTAATAGATCCAAGGGGGGGCACTGACATGCAAGGAGAAGTCGTTCACCCGCTCCGCCATCATGTATTGATCATTGATGACAACCGGGACCTGGTGGAATCGCTGAGCTGCTTGCTGGAGTACTACGGATGCCGCGTCGAGGTGGCTCACGACGGCCGGGAAGGGCTGCGCAAGGCCATAAATGGGCAGCCCGACGTGATCTT
>JBAUOX010000039.1:0-1798 GCA_049579985.1 Isosphaeraceae bacterium
ACTGAAGCCTCCTCGATGCCGGAGACAGGACGTGAACCTGCACGAGCATGGTTAGCTCACCAGCCCCTCAAGCTGGCGCGTCTGCCAATTCCGCCACTCCGATTCGGGGAAGTTACCTCCGCGCTGCGCTCAATCATGGGAATCGCCGCGGGGCGATGTCAAGATATCCGCTGGGGAGCGACCTTACGGCAGATCCCACGGCTGTGATAGGCTCGGTGTTCCGGCGTATCGCTTCATCGCGATCGCGGCCCAGAACTCGAGGTGGAAAGGTGACAGCCACCAAAATTGACAAGGCTGGGATATCTCGGTAAAAAACCGCGAATGTCACGACCGAGGCGACATTCTCCGGGCGGAGCATGGGCGGAGCAAGGGGTCGGGAACATGAGCATCTGTAGGAGAAGGAGGAGCGAACATTCGTCGTTGCCTCATGCGGGGAAACTGAAGCCTGTCTGGGTGTCAGACTTGGTTCCCGGCTCGATCCGCGCCATGATCTGCTGGAGTTCATCGGCCAGTTTGGGCTGGGCTCGCAGGCGAGCGTCCATGCGGCGTGTCAGGTTGGGAACGCTGTCGGCACGAGACATGCCAAGTAGGGGGGCGAGCTCTCGGAGCGGGGCTTCGCTGTGGCGGCGGCAGAGCCAGGCAGAGACGGCGCGAGCGATGTGGGGATCTCCGCGCCGGGCCAGTGCTGATCGGTCCAAGCCGTAGTGTTTCGACACCGCCCTGAAGATGGCTTCGGCATCGCGTCCGGCGAGTTGTCGCGCCTCGGGGGTGGGAGGATCGCAGACCACGGGGCCGGCCAGCTCGCGAAGCCGTTCCAGGAACCGCTCCGAACCAAGCACCCAGCAGCCGAATGCCTCGCGAAACGGTGAGGGTGGAGGATTCCTCAGCCCCGCCTCGACGAAGTGTCGATACGACGACGACGGATCAGAGCCGCCATGCTCACCACGCCACGCGGATAGCAACCGGTCGTAGGCCACCCAGGGCAGGCGAGACGCGCGTGTGACATAACCGGGATAGGTCGACCATTGCCATGCTGCCGGCTTGTCGACCAATCCCACTCGAACGGGATTGAGATGGATATAGCGGCTGACGACCCAGTAATAGGCCTCATCCTTGATCATCTCCGCCCGGTAACGTCCCTGAAAGAGATGCCCCACACGGCGGTGACGCAGTCCGTGCCATCGAGCATAGGACGAGAGAAACTGCTGCATACCCAGTGCGAGGTTGGGGCGAGGGGTCTTGATCAGCAGGTGCAGATGGTTACCCATGAATACGAAGGCAGGCAATTCCCACTCACACCGCAATACCGTGCGTCGCAGGTCGTCGAGCAATCGTTGGCGGTCCGGGTCGTCGTGAACAATCCGCTGGCGGCCGTTGCCCCTGGCCATCACGTGATAGATGGTGCCCTCAAATTGGATGCGAAGTCGTCTAGGCATCTCCCCAGTAGAACTCATAGAAGCGAGGTACTCAACAAAAAAAACCAAAAACAAAGGCTGACCCCCAGCCTCAGGGTGTCGGGACTGCGTGGCACTTCAGGAGCTTGTCGCCGTTTGGCACGGCCTGACGCCTTACGTCAGGGGCGCGACCATGGAAATGGAAATGGTGCGGGGTGGATAACCGCCTCCACTCCGCGTCGCGAGAACGGCGAGCATGGCTTGGGGTTCCCGGTAAATCGGGGCCATCGGAACGAAGGGCGAAATTCACGTCGGGGCGACAAGACGTCTATTGACGTTTCCGACAAAAGTCCTGAGTGATAGTCTGGGACGGATAGGGAGCTTGAAAAGAACCAGCGACAAGT
>JBAUOX010000040.1:0-20561 GCA_049579985.1 Isosphaeraceae bacterium
ACACAGTGGCGTATGCTGACGGGGAGAACAACAAGCTAGTAGTGGAGTTCGCCATCCCAGGAGCGCCAACGGATACCATCGATTTGAAGATGCTGGAAGACAGCGTCCACCTGACAGCGCCAGCAAGGGACATCGAGTATGTTGCATCACTGGCTTTAGGTTGGCCGGTGAAACCTGACAAAGCCGAAGCGACCTACGAGCACGGCCTGCTCCGGATCGAGGTGCCCTTCAAAGATCCGATGGAAGATGCTGTGAAGGTCGCCATCAAAGCAGGTGACGCGGAAACCAAGATCAAGCCAATCGAAGCCTGATGACCCGTTAAGTTGTTAGGCTTATAGACGACACTATCCGGGCTTGTTGTCCGGGTTATCTCGTTTGCCTGACGCGTTGCGAGAGCGACTCACGCTGGCGAAGATGGACGAACAAAGGGGACGTTCTTAATTGTTGCGGCAAGATGCCCAGTCTGCGGAAAGCAGGTTTGACTGGATCGTGCACTTTACCAGAGCAATTAGGAATATCCCCTTCGAGCACCCGCGCATTATCGGCGATTCTGTCCGATAGGAGGATCGCCGCCCCGGACACCCGCCCGCCCGAAACCGTCACCGCCAGCGAGATCGCCAGCTACTTTTCTGCCCGGAAGGCTGCCGCCTGAACCCGATAGGCCAGCATCGCTCGGATGCCGGCGCGGATGGCCTTGGGCAACATGGCCTCCCTCTCAGTGGAACAAACAGGGACGGGAACGAAACAGGGACGCAGCTAGTTTCTCGGCTTGGGCGGCCGGCCCTCCGGACGAACCTTGTGGCCCAAGCTCAGCTCGCTCGCCGTCCGCTTCACCTGCGAGATGAGCCGGTTCGGTTGCGTTACCCCGAGCGCTGGGCGTGATGTGATCGATAGGAGACTTTGCTTCCTGTCCCTCCTGGCTCAAGGGGCAGTCTGGCTGCTTGAACCCACGTTCCGCACATCTTCCGCAAGTAATTGAGATCAAAGGAGTTACGAAGGACGCGTTTTACTGTTGTCAGATACATAAATTGACACAGATATCTCAGGGGCTGCAAGAACTTACAGCGAGTAATTCGCGCGAGATGTGCGGAACATAGGCTTGAACTCCGCGTTGCTCGGACTTTTCTCGACAAGTTGCACCCCCAGCTTCTCAGGCCATGGATACACAACTCGACGCCCTGCCAATACTTCCTGTCCTCGCTCGGGGCGTTTCCGGCTGCGTGAGCTCCGCGTTTTCTAGACAAATCTAGACATTTTACGGTCCATCTGTTCAGGCCATGGACACCCAGCTCGGCGCGCGGCATCGGCGGCGGACCTCGACGATCCACCGGGGTAGTGGTTGACGAACAATCCGCGTTCGGCCGATCGGTGGGATGCAGGTGACACGCCAAGGGTCAGCGGCAGGGAGCCCCGTGGTCGCGGATGACGAGCCGGTCAGGAGACCCTGCCCGAACCAGCGTAACAAATCCGATAGGAAAGAGAATATCCGTCAACTGCAACTTTGCAGCATGCCAGCCTTGCAGCCTGGCCGGCTGCGCTTGCACTCACTCTCTCCGCCGTGTCCGCCGCATCAATTCGGTGAGCTTGTCCAGGTCGATGGGCTTGACGGCGTAATCGTCGCAGTCCGCCTCGCGTGATCGGTCGAGGCTGTCTTCCTTGCCGTAGCCGGAGACGGCGATGATGACCACGTCGTTGAACTCAGGCTTGGCCCGCAGCCTGCTGGCGATGTCGAAGCCGCTGATGACGGGCATCCCGATATCGAGCAGGACGAGGTCGGGCCGGAACTGGTCGGCCACGGCGAGCGCCGAGGCACCGTCGAGGGCCGTCCTGACCTCGTGGCCCTGGCTCCGCAGCAGGCGGGAGAGCGCTTCGGCGGAATCGTTGTTGTCATCGACGATCAAGACTTTCCGTGGTGGAGTCGAGAGGGGTGGGACCGCGAAAGCCTGGTTGGACTCAATCTGGGACGACAGGGCGGGCAGACGGACGGTGAATTCACTTCCCTCGCCGAGCCCGTCGCTATGGGCTTCAACGCTGCCGGCGTGCAGCTCGGTCAGCGACTTGACCAGGGTCAAACCGATTCCCAGCCCGCCGAGGCTGCGCTCCAGCGAGTTATCGACCTGCATGAACAGGTCGAAGATCTCGTGGATGTGTTCCGGGGCGATGCCGATGCCGTTGTCGCGGACGCGAATAACGGCCTGGCCGTTCTCGCGCGCGACGCTGAGGTTGATCTGGCCGCCCTCCGGGGTGTACTTGGCGGCATTGTGCAGCAGGTTGGTGACAACTTGCTCGATCCGGATCGGGTCCACATTGAGCGTGATCGGTTCCTCGGGCAAGGTGACGGTCAACTGGTGCCGGCGGGTCTCGATGAACGAGCGGGTGACCTCGATGGCATGATCGATAAGGTTCGACAGCTCGGAGGGCTCCTTGCGAAGCTGGATCGCGCCGCGCATCACGCGCGACACGTCCAGCAGGTCCTCGATCAGCCGGGACATGTGGCGAACCTGGCGCTCGAGGATCTTGAGGGCCCAGGCAACATCCGAGGGCTGTGCGTTGGTCGCGCCGAGCACCAGAACCGAGTTGAGGATTGGCGCCAGCGGGTTGCGCAGCTCGTGGGCCAGCATGGCGAGGAATTCGTCCTTGCGGCGGTTGGCCCGCTCAGCCTCGATTCGCGCCGCCTGCTCGCGGAGCAACTGTTGCTTCCGCTCTTGCTCGCGCTTGCGGTCGGTCACATCCTCCATCGCGAGGAAGATCATGGTCCGGTCGCGGGGATCATCCCAGTCGATCGGGCAGGCATAAACTTGCAGTACCCGATTGCCAAGTGCGCCGAGATCGACGTCGATCTCGTGATAGGGCAAGGGCTGGCCGGTGGTGGGGATCGTCCGCAGGGCCGCGACCAGGTCTTGATTCATCCATGGCCCCGGACCGAGCTCGGGTAGCGGCCGGCCCTCGACCTTCTCCTGGCTCGTGCCGAACATCCGGAGGAACGCCCGGTTGGCACGCATTACTCTGAGCGCGGGATCGAGGACGACCAGCGGCTGCCAGACGGTCTCGACGATGGCCTTGGCGCGGTCGCGGGCTTCCTTGAGCTGCTCGACGGCGCGCTTGACATGATCGACATCCACCAGCGCCACCACAGCGCCGTCAATCTTGTTCTCGACGGTAATGTAGGGGCGAATCCGCACCGAGTACCAGTGACCGCTCAGGTCAACGACCTCGTGGTCCTCGGGGGCGAGGGTCTCGATGACGGCCTCGATCCGGCGGTCCAGATCGGGGAAGTCAAGATTGCCGCGGATATCCCGGATCGGCCTGCCGATATCGGTGGCCAGCAGGTTGAGCAGCCGCTCGGCGGGCGAGGTGAAGCGGCGGATCCGAAGATCGCGGCTGACCATGACGATCGGGATGTTGACGCAGCCAAAGAGGTTGATGAGGTCATCGTTGACACGGGCCAGCTCGAGATTGCGGTGTTTCAGCTCGTCGTTGACGGTCGAGAGCTCCTCGTTGGCCGACTGCATCTCCTCCTTGGCCGACTGCAGCTCCTCGTTGGTGCTCTGGAGCTCCTCGTTGCTGGAGAGGATCTCCTCGTTGGCCGAGTTGAGCTCCTCGTTCCTGGTGTCGTTCTCCTCGGCGATTGTTTGGAGATAGTTGCGAGCGACGTCGAGTTCGCCCCGTAGCTCAATGACCTGACGGCGTGCCTGTGCCTCGTCGAGCGAAGTGATCCCAACCTCGGTTTGCGGCGACACGGACTCAGCCGCCGGCGCCTTCGCGCCGTTCGGACCCGGCTTGGGCTCGAAGAGCACCAGGAAGTAACGCGGGCCGGACGCGGGCAAGCGCAGCGGCCGAACCTCGATCTCCACCGGGAAGTTGCCGCCGTCCCTCTCGATGCGCACGGCACGGCGGCGAACCGGCTCGTTCCGGTCGCGGGCAAGGTTGACCGCCGTGCGCAGCTCGGCCATCAAGCCCTCGCGTGCCATTTTCAGAAGGTCAAAGCTGGCGAGCCCGGGTGCCGGGGCGAGGTAGGGGTCGGTCTGACCGCGGAACTGGATGATCCGCAGCTCGTCGTCGATCAGTACACCTGCCGGGGCGAACTGCGACAGGAGCAATCGGTCCACCTCGCGCACCAGGGAAAACCCGACGGGCTCGTGCACCACCGGCTCGCGCTGCATATCGACCAACCTGGGATCTCGGGCCTTGAAGGGGTCTGCCAGGTCGAACTCGAGATGAGGCCGGGTCGCGGTCATCTCCTTGGCGAAGATCTTGTGTTCGGAATTGACCGGCGTGAACAGCTCGCTGTATGCCCCGATCGTCTCTGAAGGCCCCAGCATGAGGTACCCACCCGGCTTCAGTGCGTAATGAAAGAGCGGCAAGACCCGCCGCTGCACGGCCAGGTTGAGGTAGATCAGCAAGTTGCGGCAGGTGATCAGGTCGAGCCGGGCGAAGGGCGGATCGCGGCTGATGTCGTGCCGCGAAAAGATGCAAATGTCCCGGATCGACTTACAAATCTGGTAGCAGTTGTCAACCTGCGTGAAGAAGCGCCGCAATCGCTCCGGCGAAACATCCGCCGCGATATTCTCGATGTACATGCCGGCGCGGGCGACCTCGAGCGCTCGCTCGTTGACATCGGTTGCCAGGATCTTGACCGGGGTGCTCATCGAGTGATCGCCCAGGGTCTCCATCAAGCCGATCGCGATCGAGTAGACTTCCTCACCCGTCGCACAGCCGGAAACCCAGATGCGGATCGGCTCGTCGGTCGGTCGCTGTTTGATCAAAATGGGAAAGATCTCTCTGCTCAGAACATCGAACGACTTGGGATCGCGGAAAAAGCTGGTGACGCGGATGAGGAAGTCCTGGTAGAGAGCGCTGATTTCTTCGGGCTCATTCTGGAGCAAGCACGGGTATTCCGACAGGTGCTCGACCCGGCGCAGGATCATCCGCCGACGGACCCGGCGGAGGATGGTGCTGCGCTTGTAGCGGGTGAAATCGACTCCGGAATACCTGCGTATCAGCGCGAATATCTTTTGCAGCTCGGCTTCCTCACCGTCAGTGATCAGTTCGGTGGTTGCCGGCTCGGCAGGCGTTGCCAGATAGGGATGGCTACCGACTTGCAAGAGCTCGTGAGCGATTCCGGCCGGATCAAGTACGTAGTCCACGCAACCCGTCAGAATGGCGCTGCGCGGCATGCTGTCCTGAGCCGCCGACTTCTCGTCCTGGGCGAATGTGATGCCGTCCACTTCCTTGATCGCCTGCATCCCGAGTGCTCCGTCGGTGCCGCCTCCCGAAAGAACCACGCCGATGGCGCGCCGGCCCATTGTCGAAGCGAGCGAACGCAGCATGAAGTCCACGGGCATGAACAGGCGCGGGATCTCGGGCCGCGGCGAGACCTGAAGGTGCCCATCGGTCACCGTGACGATCGCGTTGGGCGGGCTGACGTAAACCTGGTTCGGTTCCAGGTGCATGCCTTGCTGGGCATGGCGGACCGGCATCGGAGATCTCGCGGCAAGAAGCTCCGGCAGGATGCTCTCACGTTTCGGATCGAGGTGCTGGATGAACAGGATGGCCATGCCGGGTTTGGGCGGCAGGTTCCCCAGCAGTCTCGTGAAGGCATCGAGGCCACCGGCCGATGCGCCGACGCCGACCACGGGAAACCCCGGCCGCCGGGTCGAATCCGTTACCACCTCGCCTGGCCTGGCCTGGCTTTCCTTTTCCTGGTGTGTCCCGGTTTCAGCAGGAAGCATGACATGGTCCTTTCGCCGCCATTAGCTAGAGAGTCACCGAGGCCGGTATGCTCTCGCTGGCATGAAAAAGCCTGGACAATTCCCTGGCTACGGCACGAACGCCCTAGCCAGACGATAAGGTAAGCGATCCCGCCGTTTCAAGCACATAAAGGAGCGCCGATGCGTATTTTTTCAGGCCCATGCGAGTCATTGCGGCGCCTGGGTCTCAGACAAGGTGGCATGACGGCGGTAGAGCGATGCGAGCAGGTCGGCTTCGATCTCGACGTCAAAGCGGGCGCGAGTCGCCTCTTGGCCTCGACTCCCCATCAGAGTGGCTTGATCAGGATGGTCGAGGAGTTCGATGATGGCCGCGGCAAGAGAGTCCGGGCTGCCCGGTGGTACGATCAGGCCCGTCGAGCCGTGGTCGATCAGGCCGCGCAACCCCTTCACCTGGGTGGCGATGCTTGGCACGCCTTCGCTCAGCGCCAGAGCGAGGGTGCGTCCCGTGCTGGGGACAAGAGAGGGCTGGCAGTAGATGTCGAGCACGGTCCAGAACCGCGGGCCGATCACCGCGAAATCCGCCACGCTGACCCGGTCGGCGATCCGCAGCGACTGGGCATGACGGCGAAGGTCGAGAGCATCCTTGCCCTGGCTGGCGATCAGGAACTCGGCATCCCGCCCCGTCCCCAGGACCTGCCGCGCGGCCTCGAGGAAAGCGGCGAAGCCCGAGCTCTCGCGCGAGGGCCCGGCCGTGCCGATCACGGGGATCTTCCGGTCGGTCGATCGCGGGGCTGCCGGCGAGGGAGAGACGCCTGGAGCGATCATCGAGATCCTCTCGGCCGGAAAGCCGAGGGCCCAGACGAGCTCGTGAGCCAGTTCCGGGCTCGTGGCGATCAGTCCCCGGAACCAGCGGCGGCTCAGCTTGAAGCCGCGTTCCAGGATGCCGAAATCATCGACCGTCTGGACGTAAGGCAGCCGCCACGAGTCGGCCAGCGCCAGCGCCGCGGCGGCCATCGGTTCGTGGAGCACGTGCAGCACGCAGGGATGTTCGAACCCGGCTTCCAGGTGAAGCCGGCGTATCGACAGCGTCTTGAGCCAGCGGTGTCCCAGCGCGGGGAATTCGAGCACGCGGGGGTCGCTGCCGGGAGAACTGCCTCGAGACAAACAGATGACGCGCGCCAACACCCCACGCCGTTCGAGGCGATCCATGAGCACCGTCATCGGCCGGCCATCATCGTCAAGGCCCAGCCGTCCGGCGAGAAAAACGACCTCCGTCAGATCACTCACGATTCCGCCCGGCCGCGGCAACGTGGCCGCGACCTCGCCTCCAAAGTCTAGCCGGCGAAGCAGTTGCCGCTTTCAAGGCGGCGTTGGAAACGATGCCATCATGGTTTATACTGAGTCGCTCGGAAAACCGCGCCCGGGTAAGATGCAACCAGGCTCGAGCACAACGCATGAATTCACCCCAGACGATCGAAACGGCGACACCGACCCACGATGATCTGCTGAACCTGTCGAACCGGCTGCTTGACAACGTCGAGCTGGTGGTTCTTGGCAAGAGCGAGGTCGTCAAGCTGGCCGTCGTCGCGCTCCTGGCCGAGGGGCACGTCTTGATCGAGGACGTGCCGGGCGTGGGCAAGACCCTTCTGGCTCGTGCCCTGGCTGCCAGTATCGACTGTTCGTTCCGGCGAATCCAGTTCACTCCCGATCTCCTCCCCTCGGACGTCCTGGGCTCGAGCATCTATCACGCCCCGAGCGGCGATTTCGTCTTCAAGCCTGGTCCACTGTTCTCGAACGTGATTCTGGCCGACGAGATCAACCGGACGACCCCGCGCACCCAGAGCGCCTTGCTCGAGGCGATGAGCGATCGCCAGGTCTCGGTGGAGGGAAAGACCTATCCGCTCGATCCGCCGTTCATCGTGCTGGCAACGCAGAACCCTTATGAGTTCGAGGGAACCTATGTGCTTCCTGAAAGCCAGCTCGACCGGTTCATGATCCGGCTGCGAATGGGATATCCGATCCGATCCGAGGAGCGCAAGCTGCTGGTCAATCATCGGGACGGAGAGCCGGTGGAGGCGCTGAGCCCGGTGCTGACGGCCGACGATGTGCTCCGCCTTCAGCAGGGAGTGCGACAGATCCGGGTCGATGACGCGATCGCGGAGTACTTGCTGGACATCGTTCACATGTCCCGGCGAAGCGAGGACCTGCACGTCGGCGTGAGCACTCGCGGGGCTCTGACGCTGTACCGGGCGGCCCAGAGCCTGGCCCTGGTCTCGGGCCGGGATTTCGTCGTTCCTGACGACATCAAAACGCTGGCCGTGCCGATCCTGGCCCACCGAGTACTGGGTAAGTCGTTGCTTCAGGCCGGTGAGTTCGGGGCGGCCGAGGCGATCGTTCGCGACATCGTTGATCGCGCGCGCGTGCCAGTCTGATGGGGCCATTCCCGGCCGTGCGGACCGGTCGTCCATCGTGCCACCTGGGGGGTCGAGACTGATGAGCGCTGACGAGAAAGCCCGCTCGCCGAAGGCACCCGGCTTGGCCGGTCGAATCGCCCGGGGACTGGCCGGCGCGCTGGTCCCTACCGAACGTACCATCGTGACGCGTGAAGGTTGGTGTTACTTCGGAGTGATTCTCGTGCTCCTGGCCGCGGGTCTGTACCAGCAGGTCAACCTGGTTCTCCTGGTTTCGACCCTGGCCGCCGGTCCCTTCCTGACATCGTGGATCGGCAGCCGCGCTCTCTTGCGGCGTCTGAGCGTGGTTCGCCGGGTTCCGGCTTACGTGTTCTCGGGTGACCTGCTAGTGGTCAATTACACGCTGGAGAACGGCCGGCGCTGGACGGCCGCGCTGGCCCTGTTCATGGAAGACTCGCTGGTTCCGGTGGACGGCGCCGCGCCAGGCACGGCCATCTCGCCACGGGTCTTCTTCCCCCGGGTGCCGGGCCGCGATCGCGCCAGGGTGCGCTGGCAGGCTGCCAGTCCCCGACGGGGCAAGTACTGTTTCCGCGACCTGGATCTGGGCACGCGAGCGCCCTTCGGGCTGGTCGAGCGCAGGGTCACGATTCCGCTGAGCGAGGAGATCGTCATCTATCCCAAGATCGGACAGCTCACGCGGCGGTGGTTCCAGTTGCGGCGCCAGGCCAGCGAGAACCGGATGGGCAAGCGCCACGATCGCTCATCGCAGCAGGAGGAATATCACGGGCTGCGTGGCTATCGCTCGGGCGACAGCCCACGGTGGATCCACTGGCGCACCTCGGCCCGCCGCGGCGAGCTGATGGTCAAGGAGTTCGAGCAACAGAACGAGCAGGACCTGGCCATCCTGATCGACCCCTGGCTGCCCCGGACCAAGATCGCCCCCGAGCTGCGTGATGCCATGGAGCAGGCGATCTCGTTCGCGGCCACGGTCTGTCTCGAGACCTGTCGCCGCCAGGGAAGGCGGTTGATCCTGGGCTGGACCGGAGCGACCCCCGAGGTCTGTCAAGGCCAGGCCTCGGTCAAGCTGCTGCACGAGTTGCTGGAGCGTCTGGCCTTGCTTCGTCCTGCCACCGAGGGGACGCTTGCCGAACTGATCGACACGCTGCCCGCCACGTCGCTGCGACACTCGCTCTTGATCATCGTCTCCACGCGGCCGATCAACCTGGCCGAGGAGGCGGAACGATCGTCGCGGCTGGCGGGATCCTCGTCCCGAAACTTGCTGTCCCGAGCTATCGTGCTCAACACGGCGCAGGGAGAACTGTCCGAATTGATCCAGGATGCCGGATCGAGCTCGCGAATCCTGCTCGAGCAGCGGTTCTCGACCGCCGGGCAGGATCGGTTTTCCAGCCAGGAAGATCGGCGCCGGGGCGTGCAATCCGCCGATGGCAAGGCCGCGGCTCCCTGAGACCGCCAGTCCGATGACGGAAAGGTCCAATCGTGAACAGCATCCTGATCTATCGAGCCAGCTTCTACCTCATGCTGACCGTGGCCACGACGATTCTTTGCGGCGAGGCCGCCGACTCCCGGCTGGACTCGTACCTGCCGGTGGGAGTGGCGGCCGCGGGGGTCCTTGCGTTCTTCACGGTCGATCAGTCCCGGCAATGGAGTCTGCCGCGTGATGTGGCCAACATCCTGGCGGTGGGGACTCTGGGCTTGCTCTTTCTGGAATACATGTCCTATGACATCCAGATGATCCGTTGCCTCGGCCACTGGATGATCTATTTGCAACTGATCAAGTACTTCCTTCCCAAGACGGCCGAGGACGACTGGTTTCTCTTTCTCCTGGGGCTGACGCAGGTGCTCATCGGGTCGGTGATCAACCAGGGAGACATGGTCGGCGCCTGGCTCTTCGTCTGGACCATGCTGGCCGTCTGGGTCCTTGGCCTTTTCTTCCTGCACCGAGAGATCCACAGGTTCCGGATGGAGGAGGCCGGCGCGGCAAGCGGCCAGTCGGCCCCGGACCCCTATCGCGGCCTCTTCGACGTTCCTTTTGCCGGGACGACGTTGCGAGCCCTGGCACTGACCCTGGTCTTGGGCGGCCTCGTTTTCCTGTTGTTGCCCCGGCAGGTCGGCGCGACGCGGTCACGGTCATCCGGCGCCATGGCCAGGCACCTGACCGGGTTCGATGAAGAGGTCAAGCTCGGTCAACTCGGGGAGATCCTCGAAAACGACAGCGTCGTCATGAGCCTCGAGTTCACCGACGAGAATCGCATCCCCATGCATCTGCCCGGCGAGCCGCTCTTCCGGGGTGTCACTCTAAGCCAGTACGAGAAAGGACGATGGCGGCGCCACGTTCAGCGCTCGCTCCAGACGATCGTCAGCCTGCCTCCTTTCCGCAATACCGGCCCGCGCAAGCGTGCCGTGATCCGCCAGATCATCAAGCTCGAGCCCAACGACTCGACAACGCTGTTCGCAATGCGGCCGATCCTCGAGCTCTCGGCCACTTCGCGTCTGGCCCCGTTTCTCAACCCGCTCGACGGCACGATTTTTCGACCTGAGTCGCGGGGGGTTTACGACTTCGAGGTTCTCTCCGACGCCAACTCCCAGGCCCCCCAGGAGAACGAGATCCCACCGTCGTCCGATCGGATGAAAATACTCCTGGGAATGCCCGAGACCCTGAAAGCACAGTTTCGGAAGATCGCCCTTCCCCTGGTGCAACACCTGCCCGCCGAGGGGACCGAGGAGGCAGTCGCCGCACGGGCGCGGGCCCTGGAATCTCACCTCCGCGATTCCGGCAAGTTCGGTTACACACTGGAGATGAACGTCATCGATCCCCAGCTCGACCCGGTGGAAGATTTCCTCGTCAAGCGGAAGAAGGGCCATTGCGAGTACTTCGCCAGCGCCCTGGCACTCTTGCTGCGCTCCATCGACATCCCCGCGCGAATGGTCAATGGCTTCAAGGGTGGCGACTGGAACAATCTGACTCAGTCGATGAACGTCCGCCAGAAGCACGCGCATAGCTGGGTCGAGGCGTACGTGGGCCGGGACCCGAGCGGCAGCCCCCGCTGGATTACCCTGGACGCCACCCCGGTGATGGATCGCGATGAGTCGGTCGCGCAGGTCGGGGGCGTGTCCACCAACATCCGTCCATTGACCGACATGATCCGTTACGTCTGGGTCTTCTACATACTTGGCTATGACGCATCGCGGCAAAACCGGCTGCTTTACACGCCGATCAAGGTGACCATCCGTGATGTGCGTCGAGGCTATGCCATGCTCTGGTCCTGGACCAAGCGCAGGTTCGCCCACCTGTTCAATTTCCAGAGCATCAGCGCATTCATCAGCATCAAGGGGTTCTTCGTCTCGTTCATCGTGCTTTCGCTCTTGGCCTTGATCGTCAGGTTGGCCGTCTCGGTGGGCGACCGATTGCTTCACTGGTGGCGCGGCCCCACCGACGATTCGGCCGGGCTGACCGCGGGAATCCTCTTCTATCGCCGGCTGGCGCAGATGCTGGCCGACTACGACCTGGAGCGAACTCCCGCCGAGACGCAAAACGAGTTCGCCCTCCGCGCGTCTCGGTTCCTTACCGGGCAGCCAGCCCCGATCCAGGCGGTGGCCGAGGTGCCGCAGAAGATCGTCGAGGCGTTTTACCGGGTCCGATTCGGCCACCACGACCTCGATCCGGACACTCTCAAAGAGCTCGAGGAGAACCTCGATCTTCTCCAGACCCGGTTGAATACCAACCCTGATCAATAAAAGGATCTACGTGGCATGCGTGTGGGACTTGTCGGATTCGCTGGCAGCGGAAAAAGCACACTCTTTGAGCTCCTGACCGGAACGGCGTCCGATCCGGGCAAGGTACACTCGGGACAGGTCGGCGTCGCCGTGCTGGCCGACCCGCGGCTGGACTTCCTGGCCTCGTTGCACGCCCCCAAGAAGGTCACCCCGGCCACTGTCGAGTTCCTGGACACGCCCGGTCTGATCCCCGGGACGCACGGCGACAATCCCCAGCGGCTGGCCGTCATCCGCGAGGGCGACGCCCTGCTGATCGTCCTGAACGGCTTCACCGGCGGTGATCCAGCCGCCGAGCTGGCTTCGTTCCGCGAGGAGATGCTGTTCGCCGACTTAGGTGCGGTCACCAACCGGGTCGAGCGGCTCGAGGCCGGCGTCAAGAAACGCCGGCCCGACTGGGAAATGCAGGAGAAAGAGCTGGCCATCCTCAAGCGCGTGCAGGCGACGCTGGAAGATGGCAAGTTCGTCGCCACCCTCGGCTTGTCGGCCGACGAGAAGAAGCCGCTCCGCTCGTTCGGCCTGCTCACCGACAAGCCCCAGGTGGTCGTGCTCAATGCCGCCCAGGGCGAGGAGATTCCCGCCCCGTTGCGGACTCTGGCCGCCGATGCCCTGACCATCGACGCCAAGCTCGAGCTCGACCTCGCGCAGCTCGACCTCGAGGAGCGCGCGGCGTTCATGACCGACCTGGGAGTGACCGACCTGGGGCGAGACCGGATCATCCGCGCCGCCTATGACGCCGTCGGCATCATCACGTTCTTCACCGCCGGCGAGCCCGAGGTCCGGGGCTGGAACCTCGAACGGAACGCCACTGCCGTCGAGGCCGCCGGCAAGATCCACACCGACCTGGCCAAGGGCTTCATCCGCGCCGAGGTCACCGCCTACGATGACCTTCACGCCGCTGGCACCCTCAAGGAGGCCAAGGCCAAGCATCTTCAAAGGCTGGAGGGAAAAGAATACCTCGTCAAGGACGGCGACATCATCTACTTCCGCAGCGCTGTCTGAACGCGACAGGAGCGCTGCCGGGGCTGCGAGGCTCGGCGATCAAGGGATGGGGACCGATCATTCTGCGGGCGTTCGGAGCACGGCGCCCGCGCTCAGCGGAGAATTCTTGCGGGGCAGGAGATCCCGGTTGGCCCGCCAGAGCAAGTCGAGCTGGTCGGACGAGCCGTAGATTCGGAGGGTCACGTCTTCCAACGTCTCTCCATCCTTCACCAAGGTGAACGCCGGCCGGCGCCCGGTACTCGCCGGCGAGGGGCCGGCGGCGTGGCTTGCCGGCTTTTCTTGCGGACTGCTCACCGGATCCGCCGAGCGAGTCGCGCCCTGACTCGGGGCAGAGCCAGGGCCCTCGGTGGCCGTCACCGCCGGAACAGCAGGCGCCTCGGCAACGCGAACCGGCTTGGCCTTCTCCAGGCCCGCGGCAGGAGAACTCTGGACATGCTGATCGGCAGTGCTCGCTGGCGGGGTCTCCGTTTTCGCGAGCCCCTTGATTTCTCGTTGCGGGACCTCGTCAACCACCTTCGACGTATCCGGGCCCTTGGGGGCTGCGGCAGACGTGGTCGCCGGCGCGGGGTCACCGCCCGATGGCCGCGCGAGCGCTTCGGGCTTGTCACGCTCGTAGAGCACGATCGAGAAGAAGCAAACGATCAGCACGCTCAAGATCATGCTCGGGATGATCTGACGATTCATGGTAGTCGGCTCACGATGATGGTTGGTGGGCAGATCGAGTCGAATCCTTCATCATCATGATCGGCTCGCTCGAAGCCCGAACTTGAGCCGCTCTTGTGCGCTGCGGGCCTACCGACCGCTCCGTTCCGTGAAACTCAGGTCATGGCGAGGCTCCAGGCCACGGCGTCGTCCCGGTCTACGGCCAAGGCACCGAAGCCCGGCCGAGGGGAACATTTCATCACGAGTATTGTCGCATTCACGCAAGGGCCGTCCATCACCCAGGTCCCCCTCGTCACCGCTGACCAGCAGATCCTCTTTGCGCAGATGGCGCATCTCTCACTGGGCGTCACGCTCACCTCTTGCTTCGAAAAGTCCCCAGGACAGGACAACCGTGCTGAAAAACTACAGTCTCGCTTTTTTCGTATCTTTCGTGTATTTCGTGGTTAGTCTTCGACACCGAATGGTCAGGAGGATGCTTTCCATGGGAACATCAATCGCGGCTCGCAAGCCTCTCCTGGCTCTTGGACTGTTATTTTTCTTCAGCCTGGGTCGATTCCCCGCCGCGGCGCAAGATCAAAAACCCATGGACTCGGGGATCGAGCTGATCGGCCGGTCAGACAAGGAGCCGCCGCCCCAGGTGTGGCATCTGGAGGATGCCAAGACCAAGAAGAAAGTCGCCTCCGTGGACTCTCGCTGGGGTTTCACCCCGCTGCCGCCGGGCCAGTACCGGGTCAGCCTGCTCCCGGAGGGTTGGCATGCGCTGGAAATTTCCTGGGGTGAGGTCACCGTGGACGCGGGCAAGACGGCCAAGGTGAATATCGACGCCGGCATCGAGCTGGTGAGACGGTCGAGAGAAGATCGCCCCCCTTTCCAATGGAAGGTCTATGACCTCAAGAACCAAAAACCGCTGGCCAACGTCGAACAGAGCTGGGGTTTCACCCCGCTGCCGCCGGGCCAGTACCGGGTCAGCCTGCTCCCGGAGGGTTATCATGCGCTGGAAATCCCCTGGGGTGAGGTCACCGTGGCAGCGGGCAAGACGGCCAGGCTGAATATCGACGCCGGCATCGAGCTGGTGGGGCAGTCAAAGGAAGATCACCCGCCTCTCCAATGGGAGGTTTATGACCTCAAGACACAAAAGCCGCTGGCCCACGTTCACGAGCGCTGGGGTTTCACGCCGCTCCCGCCGGGCCAGTACCGGGTCAGCCTGCTCCCAGTGGGTTATCATGCCCTGGAGATTCTCTGGGGTGAGGTCACCGTGGCAGCGGGCAAGACGGTTAAGGTGAATATCGACAGCGGCATTGAGCTGCTGGGGCGGTCGAAAGCAGATCGCCCACTTTCCCAGTGGGAGGTTTTCGACCTCAAGACCCAAAAGCCGCTGGCCCACGTTCACGAGCGCTGGGGCTTCACCCCGCTGCCGCCGGGCGAGTACGCAGTCAGCGGCGGGCCGGGAGCTTTTCCCTGGGCCGAGGTGAAGGTGGCGCAGGGTCAGGTCGTCGCGGTGCGCTTTCCCGATGTCCCGGAGCGTTTGGCCCGCGTCACGCGAGCAGGGAGAAAGACGGAGAAGGAGCTCGATCCGGTCAACTACAAGAAACTGGAAGAAGAGATCGAAAAGGCCATCCGGCGAGGGGCGGCGTGGCTCAAGAAGCAGGACATGTTCGGCAAATCCCCGCTGGACTTCAGGGACGTGTACCCGACCATCGGAATCCTCGCACTCTTGCATGCCGGGGAATTCGAGCGCGACTCGGTGCTGGCGGATCGCTGCCTCGACTATTTGCTTCGCCGCCCCCTGAACATCTCCGCGGGCACTTACGCGAACGCCCTCACCGCCATGGCCCTGCGGGACTGGGATCCGGCTCGGTATCGCCACCGCGTCTTCGAGTGCGCCCAGTGGCTCGTTGAAAATCAAGGCTGGGACAAGGCGCGCCCGATGTGGGGATACGGTGACACGGTCGCGGGAATCGGCGACGAGAAGAAAGCCGGAGAGGAGCCGGCCGAGGGACTTCCGCTGGAAGTTGTCCGCCGCGGCTTGGTCACCAAACCGGAGACCTATTGGGACAATTCCAATTCGCAGTTCGCCATCCTGGGCCTGCACTCGGCGGTGCATTCCGGGATCAAGATTCCCCGCGAAGTCTGGGAGCGGGTCGAGAAGCATTTCCACGAAAAACAGGTCGCCGACGTGGGAACATCCGGCGGCTGGAGCTACCAGACCTTCGGAGTCAACGGCAGCATGACGTGTGCCGGGCTCGCCAGCCTGGTCGTCGCCCGCCATCACCTTGGCATGGACAAGTCGGCTCCCGATCCGGCCGTGGTGAAAGGATTGGAGTGGCTCGCCGGGCATTTCACGGTCGAGGAGAACCCGGGCTACAATTCGGTGTCAGCACCCCATGATCAGTACTACTACCTTTACGGATTGGAGCGCGTGGGAGTTCTGGCGGGCACCGAGTTCCTGGGCGACCACGAATGGTATCCCGCCGGAGCACGCTACCTGCTGGCGCATCAAGCCGCGGACGGCTCCTGGCTTTCCACAAAGAGCCCGCCGACGGCCGACGACGAAGGCCGGAAGCGCTATCTTGACACCTGCTACGCCATCCTGTTCCTGCGGCGGGCGACGCTGTCCCTTACCGGGATGGTTCCGCCTCGGCCCGCCCCAATGGTGGAAAAACCAAAACCATCAACCCTCGCCGTTCGTTACCAAGGCAAGGGCTTGCCGCCCGTGCTGGTGCCGGCCATGGAGCTGGTGCTCGATTGCTCCGGCAGCATGAAGGACCCCGTGGAAGGGGAGCCCAAGTACCTGGTGGCCCGCCGGATCATGCATCAGACCGTCGACGAGCTGCCAGACGAATTCCAGGTGGGCTTGCGGGTCTTCGGCCACATGGGCTTCTGGGGCAACAACCCGGGCCAGCCGGCCGACGACGACCCGCGCTGGAACACCGACAGCGAGCTGAAGATCTCCATCGGCTCCCTCGTGGATGCGAAGAATCACCGCAAGCTGATCAAAGACTGGATCAATTACGTCAAGCCGGCAGGCGCGACGCCGCTGGTGTATTCCTTGCTCCAGGCCAAGGCGGACCTGTCGGGGGGTTGGCCCGGACCCAAAATGGTCAACGTGGTCACCGACGGCATGGAGACCTGCGGGGGTAAGCTGGAAGACGTGGCCGCCGCCTACAAGAATGGGGAGATGGAGCTGGTGGTGAACATCGTTGGCTTTGGTGTGCCGGCGGCCGAGGAAAAACAGCTCAAGGAAATTGCCCGCCAAGCCGGGGGCAAATACTACGACGTCCACACCGCCCGCCAACTGGCCGGCGCTCTTCAGGAGGCGGTCAAAACTGCATATATGGTTCTGGAAGAGAAGAACAACGTCGAAGTGACCCGCGGTCAGGTCAACGGCAATCCTTTGTCCATCAAGCCGGGGCGGTACCTGGTTCGCCTCATGGGAACCAAATCGCCCCCGGTTGCCATCGAGGTTCAAGCTGGGCAAAAATTGGAGCTGACTCTCGACAGTGAAGGACAACTGCAAAGCCCGCAAAAGTAGATCTTCGACGGGAAAAACGAGACTTCTCGGCGAAGCCGACAGCATCCGAAGGCTTGAACGGGTTGGATTTGCGGCAAGAGACCGAGAACGGCCCTTCGCAGAGGCTTTGACCCTGTCTCGATAGGTCGGGGAGGGGCTTCCCAGCGATTGCCCGCCCGAAATCGATGCCAGAATCATAGCTAACCTTCTGTATGACAGTGGGTTACGACGAAAACCCGTTGGGATGAGCGAGAAGTCTCGGAAAAACAGCCACTGTTTTCTTTGATTCTCTCAGGAGGCAGGTCATGCGTCCTATGTCCAGGCGAAAACTCCGGGGCTTATCATTCTTCCTGGCTCTGGGCGTCTTTTTCCCCTCGTCCTTGGGTCGGGCCCAGGAAACGCTTCCCATCAAGAAGGACGACGTTCCGGCGATCAGCAAGCGGGGACCGGGAATGAAAGGGCCAGCCACGGATTTCCTCAAGCTGCCGGTGCCGCGGACATTGGACCTGACCCACGTGGAATCAGAGCACTTTGCAGCCGCCCTGGGCAAGGACCCCGAGCGCATTTTCGAGTTCGTCCGCGACCACGTGGCTTACGAACCGTATTCGGGCTGTCTGCGCGGGCCGCGCGGCACTCTTCTTGCCATGGCCGGCAATTCGGTGGACCGGGCGGCCCTTCTGGCCGACTTGTTGGAGAAATCTGGACAGCACATCCGCTTCGTGCACGGGACCTTGCCTGAGGCTGACGCCAAGGATCTGGTGACCTCCCTATGGGCCAGGCGGCCGCGCCCGGCAGCCCATGCCGAAGCCAAGCCATCGCCGGCCGTGAAGGCCGCCCAGGATATCCTGATCACCGGCGTCAAACGAGATTACAGCCTCATTCGGGACCACCTGAAAAACCTGGAAAAGTTGCCGGCTCGCCAACCTGGACCCAGTCTTGCGGATCTCGTCAAGGAGGCTCAGCCGCACTATTGGGTGCAGTGGTCCAAAGACAATAAATGGGTTGATCTTGATCCCTCCTTTGCCGATTCAGTCCCCGGTCGAACCCATGCAAACGCCAAGCAGCAGTTTGCCACCTTGCCTCCGGAACTCTACCACCAAGTGACAATTCGGATTCAGATCGAGGAATATGGCATTTATCTTCAGGGCGATGCGGCAACGAAACCCTCCCAGCGCGAGATCCTCCGTTACACTGCGACCGCGGCGGACCTTTCTGGGATCGACCTGGTTTTGATGCACCAACCGGCAAGTTGGCAAGGCCCCGCCAGAAACCTCCAGAGCGCGGTGGCGGCAGGGGTCAAAGACACCGGCGAGGTGAAGCCGGTGCTCCTCACGGGACCGAAGAAGTGGATAGCGGGCGAAGCGTTTCGATACCAACCGTCCGCGGGCGGGGGCGGGGGCGTCATTGCCGGCTTAACCGGCGCAGGCACCCGCAAACCGATGCCGGTCGCCACGGCCGAGTGGATTGTGTTCGAGTTTGCCTACCCGGATGCGCACAAAGAGAGCGTGATCCGGCAGATCTTTGATTGGACAGGCATGGCCCGGCGTGGCGGCCAAGATTACCTTGCCGCGGCAGAAATCCGTGCGAAAACAAATGACGAAGAGGCAATGAATTATGCACGCGCCGTTTTCAGCCTCTTCTTTTCCACGGGAACCATTGAGGAGACCCATCTCGCGACGGTCGCACAGCCGCCCCCTGAGAAGAAGGCGCGTGCCGCGAATGCACGCCCGGCTCTGCGGCTCATCAATTGCACTCTGGCGGCCCTGTCCGATAAACTGCTCGCAAGCTTGGACAAGGACGACCGCACCATCATTCGCTTTTATCCAGATTCCCCGCGAGTTCAACTCGTGGATCTGACCCGGTCGGCGAGAAAGCAGCGGCTTACCATTGACCTGCGCCGGGATCATGCTCGGGCCGTCGCTCAGGACGACCCTGCCGCCACATTCTCGGCTCGCGTGTTCCATGGGGTTGTCAACGGAACGCTCGAAAGAGTCCTGGGAGAATACATTACCACGGAGCAGAGCCCGAAAAGAATGACACCAGGATTCAGCACCAGCTCGCTTTTCGATCAAGCCTTTGCGGAAGGAATTCCGACGCGAGTACTTCGGGGTGCTGCCAAGGGGCTTCCGGAGGACCTCCCCAAGGATGCGCAGGCACGTCTTCGAGAAACGCTGGCGAACGGTTTCCTGGTGGTGGTCCCCCAGCAAGGAATAAAGCGCGGCAAGGAACTGCGTTTGGCGTGGTGGCAAATTGATCCACGCTCCGGAAAAACGACCGCGGTGACCGATGAGGGCTTGTACCAGGACACGACGGAACGAATGGTTCTTGTAGGCTCGGAGGAAGACGGCGAAGTAACCGTTGTCGTGGAGGATTACTTCGAGGGGCAGGTCGATAGAAGCTGGTTTACGATACGTGCGGGTGCAGAGGGATTGGATGCATTGCTTAGGTACTTGGGAGATATTGATTCTATTATGTTTACCTGGTAGTCTGATAGCCGTGTCTTTCTTGTCTGCCCGATGACTCCGTCCTGTGGAACAGCGTCCCGGACCTCGCGATTTCGCACCCAGGTGCAAGCTGCGCACTCCTTCATCGCCTCTTTTCCTTTTCCGTATGGTGATCGGCTTTCCGTCGATTAGCATTTCACGTTTTCCCTTTGTGCTTGTGGTGTCCTTTGTGCTTCGATTCCACACATCGCCGTGCCACTTTCAGGGAATGTCGATGCCAGTCGACAACGGGGTGACCAGTCAGCCTCCAACGGGCGGCAGGTCGCCGCTGGCATTCGAGCTCAGGGAAACCAACACCGGGCCAATTCAAGCGGTAAATCGGCGAACTCCTCCGTGGTCGTGGGGACATTATTATGCCATTTACGTGTCCCGAATGTTCGAAACCTGATTGCCTCATCATCACGGCGATAATCGAACTTCCTCCTGACGAGTGGTCTGACGAGATCGAAGTCGAGATTGTCGAGTGCTCTGGCTGCCGATTCCGCGGCGTCGCGGTGGATGAAGAATCGAGACGTGGTGCCCTGGATTCAGAGTGCACGCGCCACGTGGGTTACCGCGTAACGGAAGAGGAATTCGAATCGTTGAGAGATGCGATCAAACGCTGCCCCGATCCTGCGAACCGGGGTTGCAAGTGTCCGCATCATCGATCGGTCGCCCAAGCATTGGCCTGGGGAGAGGAGCTCAGGGGCGCGAACTGGCATCATCGGTTCCGGATGGAGCCGGCTTTGTGAGCTCTAGCTGAAACACCATTTTCACTCCAGCCGGTGGGGTCACAGCCGGTGGAGTCGGTAGCCGGCGAGGTCTAACTCCATGTCCATCTATTATAAATATCACTTTTTAAAATGGCTCATCCTGCGTTTCGGGGGGTTGGCATGACTAGCAGTTCAATCAGCGCGCCCAGCAACGCTTTGCCCCGTTTTCGAACATTATGAACGAACTCAAAGAGCCCCAGGTAAAGAGGCAATTT
>JBAUOX010000041.1:0-3655 GCA_049579985.1 Isosphaeraceae bacterium
GTTCGGCCATCCGGCACTTGGGGCCGAGGGCGGGCCCAAATCGGTCGAGAGACGAGACGATGGAACAGGATCCGGCGTACCTGGTTCGCTATGGACTGATGGGTCATGTGGGACGGTTCCCGCTCGATCTCAGCAGGAGACTCGAGGCGAAGATCGAGCGTGGTCAGACGGTTGTGATCCTGACCGATCGGGGCGTGGAGCTCGGCGAGGTCTTGGTTGCTCCTGGTCGCTCATCCCCGCCACGCGATAACGCCAGCGGATCGCGGGAGGGCGAAGCGCTTGGCTCTTTAACCCGTGCGGCCGACGCTGGCCTGAATCATGATCCCGACCGGCCGAGGCTGCTGCGACTGGCCGCGCCGGCGGACCTGGAAGACGCCCGGCGGTCCGAGGCGCTCCGCGCCGAGCGGTTCACGCTTTGCCAGCGAATCCTGGGAGATGGAGGCTGGACCATCGACCTCATCGACGTGGAGCCGCTGCTCGATCAGAACACGACGGTGCTGCACGTCCTCGGTTCCCTCGATCTCAACCTGGCCACCCTCCGCGCAGAGTTTCGCAGCCGCTCGGATTTTGACGTTCTCTTCGAACCCGCCGGTTCCAGCCCAGGCCTCGCCCGGGGCACTGCGGTGGCGCCGGAGCATTCCCCCTCGATTCAAGAGCCGGTCCGCCGGTGCGGAGACTGTGATTGCTCAGATGGTGGTTGTGGAGCGACTGCCTCTGCCAGGAACGTCTCCACAGCGGCGGTTGCGACGCCGAAAAACGATTCACCCGCGTCATGCGGAGTCTCCTCGAGCCATTCCGGCTGTGCGAGCTGCGGGGTGTCGAAGTGGGTGGCCAGCAAGCGGCGGACCGGCAAGTGATGAGCCGACCGACTTTCGCAACGGGAAACGGTCGTCGCCCCAGTGACGCAGGATGCCGCCATCCGCCCGCCGTCATTTGCCATCTGCCAACGATGACCCTTGAGCCATCCTGCTGTCCTTTTTCCGGCTGATCTCCGGCAACTGATCGAGCGCCGCGTTGATCCGCGTCCGGACCGGATCGAAGAGCTTGTCGCGCTGGTACCACACTTTGAATTTGGGGTTGGCATGGATCGCCAGTTGAAGCTGCTTGGCGGCGAGAGCGACCTGCCTTGAGTCCGCTCGGGCGGCAACGCTGAGGACCTCTGCCTTGTAGAAGTGAGACCGGCCCTGGGTTTGGGTTTGCTTGAGCACGCGGCTACAAGCAACGGCCATGTCGGCGATTCTTAAGGCCTCGGTGAAATGGCCGTAGCGAGCGAACCGCTGGGCTGCGCGGTGGAGGAACGGGAAGACCTGGGGGTTCTTGTGCAGCTCGGCGATCAGGTTGGGGCGATTCAGGACCAGGACCAAGTCTAGATCGTTCCTGGCCTCGTCGAGGTGGCCCTGCTCTAGCGACAGCATCATTCGCGCCATGCGGGCGATGATGTGCTGGGGATCGAGAGTGAGGATCTTCTCGAGCTCGGCTGCCGCGATCGCCAGCGCATCCGGCGTGCTGGCATGTGCCCCTGGCGTGGTCAGGTCGGTCTCGGCGGCCTCATCGCGAAACTTGTTTTTGCCCGCCTCGGTGATGATGGTCAGAGCCAGGTTGCAGCGGGCGTCAAGCTCATCCGGCTGGATCTTCTCGGGTTCCACCAGCGGGTCGCCCGGTTGAGCCGTGAAGACCGGATTGAAGTCAAGATCCAGGGCCCGCTGGGAGGCTGGCACCGTGGCCGGGAGGGGATTTCCCGTGCCCTGGCCGGGAGGGTTGCGGAAGAATCCTCGTGTCAAGGACCTGCGGAGCAGCTCGAACCGCTGCAAATCGTCCTCCAGCCCGTCGGCCTGGCCCCGGCTCACTCGGATGAAGGCGCGCGATCGATAGAACTCCGCGTGATCCGGGGCCGAGTCCAGGGCGCGACTGCACTCGCGAAGGGCATCATCCAGCAATCCCAGTTGACCGAGGCACGCGACGGACTGGCCGCGCAGGGCGATATTTTCGGAGCGCCGCTTCAGGCAGCAATCGAGGTGCCTGGTCGCTTCGGACCATCGCCCCAGTTGGAAACAGACGACCGCGGCACTATAGTGGCCCCAGAGCGAGTCGGGACTACGGGCCAGAACGCGGTCATAATGCTGCAAAGCCGGCTCGGGCTCGCCTTCCAGCTCCGCGGCCACGCCCAGCAGGTAGTCTTCGAGCCACGGCGGCTCGGGAGGTCGCCTCGCCAGGCTCTCAGGCGCGGCGTCTGGTTCAGGCGGCAACGCGATCTGCTCTTGAGCCTGAGAGTGGGGCGTTCCGCTCTGGCCCAGCCTGGCATGCAGCCGCCGGCGCAAGGTCTCGAAGGCTTGAAGCGGCGGTGTCGTACTCACCCGGTCGAGCGCTGCGATGGCCCGGCGCCAGTCGCCCGGTGAGTCGGGCCGGTCCCCGAGAGCCCGGCAGTAGAGGAAGGTCTGTTCCATCAGCCAGAGCGCAAGGTCGTTGCGATCCCCCTCGGGCAGGTTCCGTACCTCTGCTCGCCGCCGCCAGTCGCCACGACCGATGACACCGTACTCTTTCAGTGCGTGAGTTGCTGTTGCCAGTGTCTCGGGGGCGTCCGGGTTCTGAAGCCGGGGACAGCCGGGGCGCTGAAACAGGAACGCACGGGACTCGATGTCGTCCCAGTTTCGGGCCAGCTTGTGCATGGCCATGTCCTGGAGCGTCCAGCGCGACTGGATCCGGCTCACCACCAGGTACGTCGCGACCAGGCACATCACCAGTACCAGGCCCACGGCGAAGAACAGCTTCTTGTTCCGCCGCGCACAGCGGGGCAGGGTCTGAGCCCAGAACGGCTCGGCGGCGTAGGCCAGCGGCAGGTCGGCCCGCCAGCGGTCCAGATCCTCGGCCAGCTCGAGCGCCCGCCGGTATCGGTCCGCGGGGCGGATGGCCAGGCAACGCTCGAGAATTGCGCGAAGGGCAGGGGGGATCGTCTGACCGGCGGCGGACTCGGAGGCGCGAATGACGGCCAGAGCCCCTCGCTCGCGGAACGAGCCATATTCCGCCGCCAGGTCGCGCAGCTTCTGTGCCGCGCGTGCCGGGGCGTTCCGATCGCGCATCGCCTCCGTCGGCGACGCGGCCGTGAGGGCTTCCAGCAAGACGATCCCCAGGGAATAAATGTCGGCCCTGTGCGGATCGTCGCCCTCCGAGGGCTCGACCTCGCTCGAACGCCAACTACCGAGGGCGGTGGAACCCACGGAGGCGATCGCCCCCAAGCGTTCCGGCGCCATGTAGTCCAGGGTCCCTCCCGGAACTTCGAGCGGACCGTTGGTCTTGTCGAACGACCAGTTCCGGGCCAGGTTGAAGTCCAGAAGCATCGGGTTGCCGTCGGCCGTCAGCAGGATGTTCGATGGCTTCACATCGCCATGGATGACGTCACGGCATTGCGCATGGTCAAGGGCGTCGGCCAGCCGGGCCGTGATCCAGGCCATGGCCTGGCAGTCGGTCAGACTGTTCAGGATCTCGCGCGCCGGACGCGCCGGATTGACGCCGGAGTACTCGGCCGCGGCGACGGCGTCGAGGTCCTTGAGCAGATCGCCACGCGAGCCACGAGGCCGGCGGAACCGGCGGCGATGATCGAGGACGGCCGAGAGGGTCGCGCCTCCCAGGAACGGCATGCAGATGAGCTGGAATGCTC
>JBAUOX010000042.1:0-15781 GCA_049579985.1 Isosphaeraceae bacterium
AGCTGGCCCAGCGTGATGCCATAGCGGCGGAGCCGGTCAGGGTCGGGCTGCACCTCATAGCGCCGCACCGTGCCGCCGAAGCTGGTGATGTCCACAATCCGCGGCACCGTGCGGAACTCGCGCTCCAGCACCCAGTCTTGCATCGCCTTGATGTCATTGAGCGTGTAGATATCCCGGCCGGAATGATCCTTGGGGACTTTCAGGACATAGCGGAAAATCTCACCGGTGGGAGACTCCGGCGAGATGGCCGGGGTTACGTTGGCCGGCAGCGGCTGGCTGATCGTGGACATCCGGTTGATGACTTCCTGGCGGGCTGTCTGATAGGTGTAATCGCTGCCGTAATGCCAGGTCATCTTGAGGTCGCTCAGACCGAACAGCGACTTGCTGTTGATCTTCTTCAAGCCGGGCATGCCGGCGAACGTCACTTCCAGAGGGATGGTGACCTGCCGCTCGACCTCCAGGGAGGAGGCGCCGGGGAACAGCGCGATCACTTCCACAATCGCCGGAGCCGGGTCCGGATAGGCCTCGACGTTGACGTTCATGAAGGAGAAGACGCCCACCACGGCGAGGAAGACCGAGAGCAGGACAACGACCAGCGGATTGTCGAGCGCCCAGGCGATGAGCTTGCGAACCATGGAAACCTTTCGTCAATAGTCAGTAGTCACCGCGTCGTTCGATGAGTCCCGTGGGGACAGAAAGTTCATTAACCCGTTGATCAGACGGGCGACCTCATTCGTCAGATCAAACAATCCACCCTGAAGACTCTCCTCCAAGTACTCCAGGCGACGTGCAATGATCAACTGAGTTTCAACCTCCTAAAGTGAGCCGTACGCGATTGACAGGTAGCGGAGAAAATCTCGGGTAGCATGACGCCCTTGCCCATCGGCGATGTTCGAGGGGACGGAGACAGCAGCTCGACGAAGCTGGGTCGTCAAACCGAACCGCTCTTCCGGAGGGAATTCCATGGTGGCCTCGTGGACGCGCATAACCAAATCCATCGCCTACTGCCATGCGATCAAATCTCTGTAATGCCTCACGCCCATCGTTCGCCCCCCCCCGATTAGGCACTGACCACTGACTGACACTAGCCCTTGACCGCTTTCGACTTATTCTCGGACCGCGAAACCGGGTTCGGGACGACTCCCGCTTTGCCCTTTGCGACCTTTTCAGCGGCCCTCGTCTCGGGTCGCGACTGCGGGTCCAGGACCAGTTGCGGCTTGTCCGTTGCAGGCTTGTCGGCCTCCTTCTTTTCGGGGCGCGACTCGAGATCCTGCAAGGCGGCTTTGAGTTCGACCGCCCCGGCGAGGAGGACGCGCTCGCCCGGCCGGAGGGGCTCTTTCGGCAAGAGGCCCTCCTCCGCCTGCTTGGCCGTCAATTGCTCTTCCTTGGGGAGCGGAGTGTCCCGCACGAACACGGAACGATCAAAGCGATGCGTCACCTGTACGCGCCGCATCGTGAACTGGTGGGCAGCCGGATCGGACTGGACGAAAACCAGGCTCTGCATGCCGTCATCCACTACGGCATCCGTGGGAACCTCGACCACGTCGTCCGGCGGCGGGAGGTTCACCGTGGCGCTGACGTATTGCCCGGCCCGGATCCGCTTCCCGGGGTTCTCGACATACCCCTTGATAACCGCCGTGTGCTGATTGGGATCGATCATATAGCCGATCTCGTCGATGGTTCCGGCCAGTCCCGTGCCCGATGCGGCGCCTACCGTTCGCACGGACCACCGCCTTTCATTACTGCCGAGGGACTCCAGCGACGGCAACGAATCCTCCGGGCAACTGGCGATCACCAGAAGGCGGCTCACGTCGGCGATCTGAAACAGGTTGACCGTGTTGTCCACAACCATCTCGTCCTTGTGGACGTTGCGTTCAACGATGATCCCGTCGAGCGGCGCACGCAATGTCACCCGGCCCCAGGGGTTCTCGGTCTCTTTCTCCTTGGCAGCATCATCCTTGTCGCCGATCCCCTGCTTCACGCGGTTCACCCACCGGCCCTCGGGGGTCTTTGACCATGCATCCTTGTCGGCGCTCATCTTCTTGGCTTCAGCATGGAGAGCGTCGAGCTCTTCCTGGGGGATGTCCCACAATTTCAGGTTGTTGAGGGCCCGGTTGATCTCGGTGCGATCACCCTGCACGGAGCGGACATACGTGAGGTACATCACCTCCGGGATCGCGATCCTGTTCTTCTCGACACGGTCCAGGATCGCCTGGTCCAGCTCCAGTTGCACCAGAGCTTGCAAGAGGTCGTTTTTCTTGGACCCCACGTCCACACTGTAGAAGACCCCCAGGAGATCGCCCTTGGAGACACTGTCACCTGGCCTCAGCTCGCGGTATTCCGTTTGTCCGGTCTTGCGGGAGTAATCCCAGACCTGGGCCAGTTGTACCACTCGGGCCGGAGCGAAGCGAGCGCGGATGCGGGCAAGGCGGGTGGGATCGAACGCGGTGGAACCGGGAAGCACGAGCGGCCGCATCGTCTTCGGCAGCCACGCGACCGCGACCGCGTCGTGCTCGCCCTTGCGGATTCCCAGGGCGGCGCAAACTTCCTCCGGGACCTTCAGAGTGTGGGCTTGCCCCGAGACCAGCGAGACGCTCGGAAGGGCGGAAGCGTCTTGAGCCTTTTCGGCTTCCTTGGTGGACGCCAGGAGGTGCAGAGGGACGCCGGAAAAGTAGCTGAAGAACCCCCCCAGCGGCGGGACCAGAACGACCGTCAGAAGGATCGCGACGACAGCCTTCTGCCCAATGCCCATTTTCCGCGGTGCTGGCCTGGCCTCCGGCGTTGCCGCGGAGGTCTGGCCCGTGATGAGATGGCCCTCACCCTGGGCGATCAGCAGCGCTTCATGTTCCTCATTGCGATTCATACTGCGTCCTCTTGGATAGGATGGAGTTCGCCTTTGCTTTTCGTGGCTGGCTGCGTCATTGAGGGCGCAACCTGCCGGCGCGACGAATATGTCCCGGTCGATGCGATGAGCGGGCGAGAATAACGCCTGGGGCGACCCGAAATGCCGTGGGCACACTGGCGCTTCAGGTGGCCAGACCGGTGATGTCGATGCTGCTGAGGCTGATGAACGAGGTAGACCGCTGCCTGCGGAATTACCACGTTGAAGATGTCAACGCCGCGGCGGGCAGGGTCCCCGCCAGGAAGGGCTAACAGCGAAGCCGTTGCAGCGTCAGGAAGGATGTGAAGACGAAGGGCTCATACCAGAGAGGTTCAGATTGAGTTTCAAGGTCGCTGTGATAGCAACCCACCTCCTGGAACCAGGCTGAGACCGGCACTTCTGTTTCATCGAGAGCGTTGAGACCCTCCCAGGCGTCGTCGTCGTCAGAGGGGTCGTCCGACGTCTCGTCGTCGTTGGGGTCGTCCCAGCCGACGGTCACGAAAAACACGTGGCGACATCTGCCTGACCGTAAGATGCATCTACCCTCCAGACGAACCAGGCCCAAGAGGGTGTTGGACACGGCCGGGACGGGCGTCGTGGCCCGATCGGGGACGTCGAGAGGAGGTGTCACCTGGGGCTCCGCGAGGCTGCCGGCGGTCGACGCTCGCCCCAGCAACAGAGCCCAAGCCAGTGCCATCAGGAGGACTTGAATCTTGGTGCGCCGCGGTGCAACCCGGTCGCCCGAACCAAGTCCCTCGCGCCTGGTGCCAGGACCACTCATGAAAGGCGCTCCGCAGAACCACCGCGAGGCCCATTCGACCATAGTCCGAACCGGACCGGCAGGTCTAAGGGCCAAGGTGTTGTCCCCGAAGGTATGTTCGGTACGTGGCAGACGCTGGTTCATAACACTGTGTCAGGTTGATGGCAATCACCGCCGGAAACCTGCATCCACGCGCTCCACGCGCGTATGGGTAGCCAGTACAAGAATAGCTCTTTATTCACATTAATGACGTCGCGTCGTGTAGTCAAGGGTTGATCGCCGTGTCCTTGCTTCCTTAGAGCGCTGTCACGAATGTTAAGCCCTGGACTTGCAGAAGAACATGGAAGGCTTTCAATCCCAGATTGGGGCCAGCTCTCGGTTCGGGGAGGGCGGATTCCGCCCTTGCTGATGTTGCCTCCCGATTGTGGCGTTCTAAGTTCTAGGATGACGTGATCCGGAGTGTGTGGAGAGAAGCGGCGTCGAGTTCCCGGCTGGAGCGAGAACCCGGGGATTCCAGGAGTCGACACGATGAGTGCACCAGTCCGCATGGTCTGTGGCGGCTGCTTGCGGAGCGAGGAGGTTTCGCCCGGGCTAGCAGGTGAAACGAGCAATCTTTGCCCATACTGCGGGCGGCACATCGACAGCCGGCAGGATAACGCCGAGACCCGGACGGGGATGACGCAGGGGCCCGAGGGGATGCTCGAGGCCGAGCCCAGCGGCTCGGATTCTTCGTTGGGCTGGACAGAAACCTGGAGCAGGGGGTCTCTGGGCTCGCTCGGGCGGTTTCAGTTGCGGGAACGGCTGGGGGATGGCAGTTTCGGACAGGTCTTCCTGGCGTTTGACCCCCGGCTCGATCGCGATGTGGCCCTCAAGGTTCTCAAGCAGCCCGACCCCACCGAACGGGTGATGGAGCGGTTCTTCCACGAGGCTCGAGCGGCCGCCCGGCTCGACCACCCCAACATCGTGGCCGTGCACGACGCCGGGTTTGAGAACGGACGATGCTGGGTGGCCTTCCATTTCGTGAGCGGGCGGCCGCTGAACTGGTATCGGGACCAGCATCGGCTCGATCCTCCCACGGCCGCCCGGATCCTTCGCGACCTGGCAGACGCGGTCGATCATGCGCATCGCCAGGGGGTGCTCCACCGCGACATCAAGCCAGCCAACGTGCTCATTGACGACCTTGGCCGCCCGCGCCTGATCGACTTCGGGCTGGCCCGGCGCTCGGACCTGGATTCGAGCCTGACCCACGACGGAGCGGTCGTCGGCACGCCGGCCTACATGAGTCCCGAACAGGCCCTCGGCTCCAGCAGTCACGTCGATGAGCGAAGCGACGTCTTCAGCCTGGGAGTCATCTTCTTCGAGGTCTTGAGCGGCGAGCGGCCCTACCCCGCGGCATCGCGCAGCGGCCCGTCGCACGAGGCCGCCGAGCCCCCCTTGAGCCCGGGGAAACGCGCTCCGCCGCCATCGGTGCGGACAATTCAACCGGCCGTTCCCGCAGCCCTGGACCGGATCTGCATGCGTGCGATCGCCCAGGATCCGCGCGACCGGTACGCCTCGGCCCGAGCGCTGGCCGACGACCTTGACCAGTGGCTGCTCCAGCACCGGGCGGGAAAGATCCGGCTCTCGTTCTCCGTCACGACCATCATCCTGGGACTGGCGGCCGCCCTGCTCCTGGTCATTGGCATCCGCGCTGCGCTGGCTCCCTGGAATGACGGAACGCGATCGGCTGCGAGCGCCAACCAGGCTGGGAGCGCCAGTCCGGCCGCGGCTGCGGCCCTGTCGAGCGATAGCGATCAGCCCCGGCCGCTGCTCAGTGGTCCTTCATCGGTCCAGCTCATCGGCAACCCCAGCAAGGGGCGCTACCATCTTTCGACGTGTCCCGACATCCAGTCCATGAACCCGTCGAACAAGGTCGTGCTCAGGGACGCTGACGCGGCGCGTGCGGCGGGGCTTCAACCCTGCGCTCATTGCCGCCCCGTTGGCCTCGCCCGGCAGAAGGCGAATGACGCACGATGAGGCATTGCTTGCCGCCCGCGGCGGAGAGCTCGTACAATTGGCCTCGGAATCGAGCAAGCGAATCGACTCGACTCGAAAACGGGAGCCATTCATGTCGCACGAGCCTTCGACACCCACCTCCCCCTCCCTGAGCCAGACCGTGCCGCGCGCAGACTTGCCGAAGACACAGCCGATGCAGCATGGGCATCGGCCGGCGACCTCGGCCCAGGCTCCCGCAACGTTGGTTCCCGAAACCGGCTGGCATTTCCTTCACCTCTTCTACCGGATCGATCGGCAGCGGCTGCGAGGCTTCACCGCTCAGGATCGGCGAGACGCGCGCGATGAGCTGACCGCGACGCTCCTGGCAAGAAGCCCGGGCGCCTTGGAGCAACTGCAATGCTTTGCAATCCCGGGGCACAAGGCCGATTTCGGTGTGCTGATGGCAGGCCCCGACCTGAAAGCGATCCACGCGGTCCAGATGGCCCTGCAAAGCTCGATACTGGGCCCGGCCCTCGTGCCTGCCTATTCTTTTTACTCGATCACCGAGGTCTCGGAATACGTGCCCGATGGCGAGGAATACGCGCAGATCCTCCGCGATCGCGAAAAGATGGATCCTGAGAGCAGCCTCTACAAGGCCAAGGTCGCCTCCTACACGGAACGGCTGGGGCCGATGAATCGCCAGCGGCTCCATCCCGAATTTCCGGACTGGCCCTGCCTCTGCTTTTATCCGATGAGCAAGATGCGCCAGGGCGACCAGAACTGGTATCTGCTGCCTTTCGATGCGCGGTCGGAGCTGATGGCCCAGCATGGCCGCAGCGGGATGAAGTTCGCCGGTCGTGTGAGCCAGGTCATCACCGCCGCGACGGGCCTGGACAACTGGGAATGGGGGGTGACGCTCTGGGCACGCAACCCGCTCTATCTCAAAGACATCGTTTACACGATGCGGTTCGATGAGAGCTCGGCCAGGTACGCACTCTTCGGCGACTTCTACTTTGGCTACATCCTTCCACCCGCCGAGCTCTTCGAGGCGCTGCGGCTGTGAATCCCCAGGCCGACCCGCCGCGGCAAGAATCCGTGAACCTGGTACTGGCCAGCACGTCTGTCTACCGCCGGGAGCTCCTGGCGCGCCTGGGAATCCCATTTCGCTGTGTGGCTCCCAGGTTTGACGAGGCGGCGCTGTCCAGGGACGGCAAGACGCCACGCGCGGTCGCGGAGGCACTGGCTGAAGGCAAGGCGGCCAGCATCTCCATGCTCGAGCGGGGCGCCACGGTCATCGGCTGCGACCAGCTTGTCGCGCTGGAGGGGCGAATCCTGGGCAAGCCCGGGTCGCTCGAACGTGCGATCGAACAGCTCGAGACGCTGGCGGGACAAACCCACGAGTTGATCACCGCGCTCGTGGTACTGCGTGATGAGCAGTCATTCCGCCATACCGACGTCACCCGCCTGCGCATGCGCCCGCTGACACGTGCGGAGATCGAGCGCTACGTGGCGCACGATCGGCCTATCGACTGCGCAGGCAGCTACAAGCTCGAGCAGCGGGGAATCGTGCTGTTCGAGAGCATCGAGACCGAGGACCACTCGGCGATCACGGGCCTTCCGCTAATTCGCCTGACCGGCCTTTTGCGCACACTTGGATATGCCGTGCCGTAAGCTGGTCATGGAGGGCGATCGAGCGGCGGGAGACACTGAAGCTTGCGCGTCGAGAGTTTGCCACCTCACTCTCAGCCGCCTCGGGGCTCGTCGTCGTCGGGCTCGCTGCCCCGGGCTCGCAAACCCATGACCCGCTCGATGGCGCGGACAAGCTTTTCCATCGCGAAGGGCTTGCGGATGTAGTCGCGAACTCCAAGCATCTCGGCATAGGCGCGGTGGCGGCTTCCTTCGTTGCCGGTGATCATGATCGTGGGAATGAGGCCGCCCGGGCGGCTTTTGAGCTTCTCGAGGACAAGGAAGCCGCTCTTTTTGGGCATCATCATGTCGAGGATGAGGAGGTCCGGGTTCTCACGCTCTGCAACCATCAGACCCGAGTTGCCATCCCGAGCGACAAGGATGCGATAGCCCTTGTTCTCCAGAACGGTGCGCATCGATTCTACGATCTCGTGATCGTCATCGACCAGGAGGATGGTTCGTTGTTGAGGAGGCATCTTGTGGATTCCCTGAGGCAGCGGTGCGCAACGAACGTGCTGGCAGCTTACCAAATTCCGATCATAGCCCCCCGACCTACCGTGGGCAAGGGGGCCCTAGGCGCGTTAACCTACATATCGATGAGAACGGTTGTTTATGGAAATAAACTGAAGTCGCGAAAGATTACAAAACGTGCTTGCCCCCTTCCAGCGCGCAACGGCAAGCTGCATAATCAACAGCGAGGCCTCGGCATCGGTCGGACCGGGGGCATGGGGTGACGGCGGGCCGGGCGAGCGCGAACGGGGATGCCGGGGGCGGATCAGAAAGGAACGGGGCGCGATGAGACCTTGGATCGAATGGCCGGCGGGCATCGGCCTTGCCGCTGCTTGCCTGATGTTCACGGGCTGTGGAGGGGGCGACGTTGCCGACCCCGGCTCGGACCATTCCGCAGCCGCCGATTCGGCTCCTGACACCGGGGAACCGCCCGCCCCGGCTCCTGCAGGCGGTGGCAAGGCCGCGCCGGTGGTTGCACAGAACGAGGGTCAGGCTGCCTCTGCGCCAAAGGAAGACGCCGACGCCGACGACAAGAAAGACGCGGCGCAAGCCTCGAGTGAGAACCCTTCTGCGACAAAATCGGAAGGGGGCTCAGCGACGGCCGAGATGCTGGCGATGGCGACTGGTGGTCAAACGAGGTCTGGCGGTGCGCAACCGCCCGCAGGCCGCGGGACCGCACCTGGTCAGAACCCACAACCTGGCGGCGGCGCTCAGGCGCCTGCTCCACCAAGTGGGATGGGAGGGCATGCCGAGGCGATGCGGGCACGGGGCGGTGGCGGCGGAGCAGCCGGTTATCCGACCGGTCCGGGTGGTGCTGGTCTTCCTGGTGGGAACGCGCAGGGAGGCTATCCCGGAGGGTCCGCGGGCGCGGGGGCTCAAGGGGCAGCCGGCCTGGCGCAGGATAACGGGCCAGCCGATACTCGTTCGCCCGAGGGAGCCGTGCGCGCCTTCCTGAATGCCCTGCAGGCCAAGGACCGAGACCGTCTGGCCGAAGCCACGGCACTGCGATCACAGACGGAAGCAAGCACCGAGAAGATGAAAGAATTGTTCGGCAAGATCGTGGACATGAGCATCTCGGACGCCGAGATCGATGACCTGGCCAAGAAGCTGCAAGGATTTTACGTCGCGGGGGAAAACGCGGTCAAGAGCACGGGCCGGCAGGGGATCTACATCGACAAACTCACCGCCGAGGGGAGCGTGCTTCGCGTCACCATGACCGTGCGCAAGGAAAAAAAGGGGTGGGGCGTCATGGACATGAGCAGCAAACCGATCGAGTTCAAACCCATGGGCCACATGAACCAGCGGAGGAAAGCGTCAGGCAGGGGTTGAACCTGATTCTTCTTCCGTTCCAACCGGTGCGCGGCTCCCACGCGGGACTGGTTTCTCCGCGTGAGCAGGCCGCACGTCGGATTCCCCGCGGTGACGGAAGGGTGCAGGGGAGCCCAAGGCAGGCCGATCAACCATCGTTTGTGCACGTGCCGGCTGAGCCCGGACACTTTGAAGAAATCTCCTCTGTAAAAATTTCCACACGGCCAAGAAAAAAATGCCGCCGATCCTTTTTTTCTCAAGTTTTCGACTTGAATAGCCGGGTCTGCTCGAGTTCCGGCGCCGTTGCGAGAGTTTGGTACGGAGAATGCTTACTCCCCTGGTGTTCAATTGGCAGAGCGATGTCCCTTCTGCTCTTGCCTTTACCTCCTCGTTCTTCCCACACAGGACCCAAGGAAGGAGCCTGTCTGGTCATGTTCACAACCAAGATCGATTTGTGCGCGGTTCTCGAGGTGCTTGTGGTTTTCTTCCAGGTGTGCGGGATCATGGGCCTTTGCCTGAGCCGGCTCATGCCTCGATCGGCATGGTCGTATCGGGGTAAGATCGGGTTCATCGTCGCGCTCTTCGGGCTTGGCATCGCCGGCGCGCTGTGTGGCCGGCACGACTCGGAGTTTGCCCTCTTCGCCGGCGGGACCATGACAGTCTTACTCATCGGCATGACCATAGGCGGAAGCACGATCGACGCGACCGAACCAGCCCCCGCCTACGTGGGAACCGAGACGGCTTAGCTCGTCGACATTTTATTTGTTGACGCAAGTGTCACTTGCAATTGAAGCTGGAACATTCGGGGTCAATCGGCCCCGATTTCTTTTGTCCCGCCATTTGACGACCTTTAAAACGCGCGCCATATTTTTCGCGATGTTATCGACACAGCGGACTGGCGCGTCCTGCCCCTTCAACCTACCGCACTTCTCATCTCGCCGGTCCCTGCGCGTCGTGTTTCGCAAACGCTGCCAGACCCGAAGGGATCGCTCCCGCGGTTCCTGCCGCGCGTTGCGAGACATGCATCTACCGTCACGACGGACCATACTCCGACCCGAACGACGCGTCCCGCTCGCCGTTCGCCATCATGAGGTCGAGTCGGATTCATGCGGGAGAAGGAATAACCCATGATGGTTGGACTGAAACGGATTTCAACCGTGGTCGGTCTTCTGGCCGTGACGGCCTCGGCGGCATTTGGCCAGGGGACCGTGGCCAATCCGAACCAGATGACGGCCGACTCCGTGGCCAGCGCCCTGCGCGTGAGCCGAGCTTTGTCAGGTTCGCGGATCGAGATCGAGGCTCAGGGAGGACTGGTGACGCTGACCGGTCAGCTTGCCACCCCGGCGCTCAAGGCCGAGGCAGTGGCGCGAGCCCGCAACGTGGCCGGGGTCCGGGGAGTGATGGACCGGCTCCAGGTCGCGGATCGGACCATTCTTCCCGCCCAGTACCAGCCGCAGGTGGCACTCGGTCACGGCCACGGCGGTTACACGGCGGGAACGACGTTCTCCGGCGGTGTCGCGCCTGGCGCTATCGACGGGGCCGGCGGCCCGGTGGTCGGTACAGGTGCTGGTGGATTCGTGAACGACGGCGGTCCGCTTCCCGAGGGACCGGCAGGCGGGGTTGCGGGCGGGGCTGGCGCGATGCCTGGCAATCCGAACTATGCCTGGCCCAGCTATGCTCCTTATCCCAATTTCTCCGCGGTCGGCTACCCGACGGCCTATCCCTGGCAGGCCTGGCCGAATATCGGACCCTTCTACCCCTATCCCGAGGTGCCTCTCGACTGGCGAGCCGTGACACTAAGGTGGGATGACGGCATCTGGTGGCTCGACTTCAAGAAGCACTATACCCGGCCGTTCTTCGTTCCCTATCCGTTCGGAATCGCCGCCTACTGAGCCGTCGGCCGCCCGAGACGCATCAATCGAAGCGGCTGATCCTACCAGAGGGATGCCGCCAACAGCCGGCCGGGGTTTCCCGGCCGGCTGTTGGCGTTCCGGAAAAGGCCGGTTGTGGCGTTCTTTTCGGTGTCCGGAGCTTGCTCATAGACTGGTGAGCGATCAAACTGAGTCGTGAATCGACGTAGGACCGTCGAGGAGGTCGAGCTGGATGCCCCGCCAAAGGAGGTGACGCGGTGAGCGAAACACGGATCGCAAGCATATCGGGCCTGCGCGGCTTGGTGGGCCAAGGACTGGATCCTGTGGTCATGGTCGAGTTCGCCGCGGCCTACGCCAGCCAGTGCGAGCCCGGCGCCATCGTCCTCAGCCACGATGGGCGTATCTCAGCGACGGTATTCTTCCCTGCCGTCCTTGCGGGAGTGACCGCGACCGGACGGGACGCACTGGTCGCCGGCGCGACCTCGACGCCAACCGTGGGGATCCAGGTCCGGGCGCGTAACGCGGTCGGGGGCATTCAGATCTCGGCGTCGCATAACCCGCCGCAGTACAACGGCTTGAAGTTTTTTCAGCCGCGTGGTATGGTCCTCAGCCCGGAGCAGGGACGGGCCGTGCTCGACCGCTGGCAGCGCAAGGATTTCTCCTGGGCGAGCTGGGATTCGCTGGGCAAGACACGCCCGATCGAAGACCCCGACGAAGTCCATCTCGCGCGGGTGCTCGAGATTGTCGATGTCGAGGCCATTCGCCGCCGGGAATACGTGGTCGCTCTGGACGCCTGCCATGGCTCCGGGGGACAGCTCGCGGTCAGACTGCTTCGCGCCCTGGGGTGCAGGCCCGTCGTCCTCGGGGGTCAGCCCGATGGCTATTACGACCACCTGCCTGAGCCGACCGAGAAGAACTTGCGGTTATTCTCCGCGCTGGTTCCGGCAGTTGGCGCCGCTGTCGGGTTTGCTCAGGATCCCGACGCCGACCGGCTGGCCATCGTCGATGAGTCAGGGCATTACATCGGTGAAGAGCTGACTCTCGCCCTGGCGGCGCTCCGCCGGCTTGACCAGATCCAAGGTCCGGTCGTATTGAACCTCTCGACCTCCAATGTGACCGAAGAGCTGGCTCGCAGGTTCGGTTGTCCGGTCGTGCGGACCCCGGTTGGCGAGATCAACGTGGTGGAGGGTATGTTGGCCGAGAATGCCGTCCTGGGAGGGGAAGGCAATGGAGGCGTGATCGACCCCAGGGTCGGTCTTGTGCGCGACAGCTTCGTGGCCATGGCGCTGGTGCTCGACCTGCTGGCCAGCTCAGAGCGGCCCTTGTCGCGCTGGGTCGAAACCCTGCCTCGGTTGGTGATGATCAAGGAACAGTATCCGCTGGGCCCGGGATGCACGGGCCCCAAGGAGACCGCCGCACTATGGGAGAGGATTGCCCAAGCCTATCCCGAGGCGAGGTCGGACCGGCGCGACGGATTGCGGCTTGATTGGGACGATCGCTGGGTGCATGTACGATCCAGCAATACCGAGCCGATCGTGCGGGTCATCGCCGAGGCACCAGAGGCTGGGATCGCTCGCAACCTGGCCGATCAGGTCGGCCGCTGGGTGAGGGGGACCAGGGACACACAGCGATGAGCGAGACCGAATGGCCGAGCTTCGAGCGGGCCCCTGCCGTGGCATTCGTCGATGTGGACGGCACGTTGCTGGCTGAAACAACCACGTTTCTCTTCGCGCGGATTCTCCTTCGCCGCGGCCTGATCCGCCGGTCGTTCCTGCTTCGCGCCCTTTATCACGGGCTTCAGCATCGCCTCGGCCGCCTTGACTATGGCCGGCTGATCGCCTACGGACTGAAAAATATCGCGCGGATTCCCGTGGTCGAGTTGGAGCGGATCGCCTACGAAAACTTTATCGAGCATGTGCGGCCGCGTCTCTATGACGGTGTGGTCGACCACTTCAACGGGCTGAGGCGCGGAGGAACCCCGATCGTTCTGGTCTCATCCTCCCCGGCCCTGGTGATCGAACCTCTGAGCCTCTATCTGGGATGCACCGCGACCTTGACGACACCGGTCGTGATCGAACGCAACCGGATGATCGGGATGGGCACCGGGCCGGCATGTTACGGCGAAGGCAAGCTTTATTGGGCCGAACGGTGGGCCGAAGAGCATGGATTGGCCATGCTCGAGGCGGTGGGTTATGCCGATAACTGGAGTGATCGAGCCTTGCTGCAGCGCGTTGGCCACGCGGTCGTGGTCCACCCCAAAGGCCGGCTGCTTCGTCTGGCGCGCGACCGGGGATGGGACATAGTCCGGCCACGCCAGCCGCCCCGCTCCCCTGGACGCCGTCGATGGCCCTCGAAGCACAAGACCTAAAGTTTTTTTAATAGACGACTTGGGGAAATTCATTGGACCTGCGCTCAATTCGCGTTGATTTTTGGCGAGGATTCGTTAGACAATTGTCTCTTGAATAATGACATTTTCGAGGCACTCAGGGCACATTGCAACTGCCAGCGATCACCATGAAGGATGATTCTTCGATAGAAATGGAACCGGACTCCCCGGAACAGCCAGCGAGCCCTCGCGACGTGGTATCACGGACGCGTCGGGCAGGGCCGGCGGCGATGGCGCTGGTCATCGGGCTGGCCGCCCTCACTGCGCAGGCGTCGGAGTCGGATCTGGTCCGCGATATCCAGCGTTATTGCACCGTGTGCTGGCGCAACGCGAGGCTCGATCCCACATTGTGGGATGACTGCACGCAGGAAGTCTGCTGCCGTCTCCTCACCAAGGCACGGGCCGGCGAACTCGAGCTCGCCCAGGTCCTGGCCGATGACACTCCAGAGCGGCGCGAGCTGGTTCGGGCCATTGACATGGTCCGCAAGCGGGTGCAGCGAGCGAAGCGGCACCAGGCCATCGACTCGACGTCGATCGCCGGCACCGATCACGACTCGCGCCATCGCGACCGGTTGGAACTCGGAGAGATCCTGGAAGCGGCGCGGCGGGCGGTTCTTTCACCCCGCCAGGATCGCATTGTCGAGCTCTGGATGCGGGGCTGGGCCGTGCCCGAGATCGGGGCCGAGCTGGCGCTGCCGGTCAATCGCGTGAGCGACGAGAAGTACAAGGCTCTGCGAAAGTTGGAGCACCACCTGCGCAGTCGCTGCGAGGAACTTGGAATTGGTCCGGTGGCCGTGTCCGCGCTCGCGCAAGCGCAACGCGAGACGGCCTGTGCTTTCTCAAGCCGTCTGTAGCCGAGGAACGAAGGCGGGCGGGTCAACCGCCCAGACCTGGTGCATTCGACGTCATCGATCGAATGAAACCCGCCGCAAGCCACGCGGCTTCAGCCCGTGGTTAGGCGGGTTTCTCCCGTAGGACTTTAGTCCGTCTGTATTGCTTTTCGCAATTGGTCGGGATAGAACACCCGAATGAAGGACAAAAAGATCGCCCGCACATTCCGTCTTTCCGAGGACAGCCCTGAAACTGCTGTTGAAGCTTGCCGAACGAGGCGGAACCACCAAGATGGCAATTCTCGAAGCCCTTATCCGCCAAGCGGCGACGGACGCTCAATGAGCACCGTTCGTTGTCGATGCGGGAAAACCAAGAATGTCCGCCGGCACGGCCACCGCTTCACTTGTCTTGAGTGTAGCGAGGCTCGCCGAAAGGAAGTGGAAGCAACTGCCGTTGAGATCAAATGCGCCGGTTGTGGACAGACCAGACGGGTTCGCCTAAAGCAATTCAACAAATGCCAGCCGTGCGATGGCTTTATGTGCGGAATGTTCGGGTGCAAGCAAATCCCTGGGAAACCGGAACCGCCGCTCCAGCAATTGATCGGTTGGCACCGGAGAACAGGTTGGGAACTCAACGGCGGATTCTACAGTTATTCTTTCCATCGGGACACGGTTGAAGATATCGCCGCTTGCTGGCGAGCCTGCGAGATCCGAGATGCGGCCATCGCTCAGGCGAGGGGGTTTTGAGTGTTCAAGGCGTTCGTCTATCGCTTGTATCCCAGCAAGAGCCAAAGGAAACGGCTGGAAGCCGTGCGCGAGACGTGCCGCCACTTCTACAACGACTGTCGTCGCGAGCGCAAGGAGGCTTACGAGCAACGAGGCGAGACGATCTCCCAGACCGTGCAGCTTCGCAAGGTCAAGATCGAGAAGGCCACCAGCCCCTACGCACTGGACATCCACAGCCACATCCTCCAGAACGTCGTGGCCGATCTGGACAAGGCATTCCAAGCGTTCTTCCGCAGGGTCAAGGCCGGTGATGAGAATCCTGGTTACCCCCGGTTCAAGGTCAGGAATCGATTCGCGGGGTTCGGCTTCAAGGAGGACGGCAACGGTTTCAAGATCGACGGTCGTGGCCTCTACCTTTTTGGCATCGGCCGGATCGCCGTCCGCTGGCACCGCAAGCTTGAAGGGACGATCAAGACGGCCCGTATCTTCTGCCGGGCGGGCAAGTGGTTCGTCGCCTTCTCCTGCGAGGTCGAGAAACCCGAGCCGTTGCCGATGACTGGGGAATCGATCGGCATCGACCTGGGTCTCAGGCGCCTGGCCACGTTCAGCAATGGGGAGAAGAAAGAAAACCCCCGTTGGTATCGCGGGATTCTCCGGGAACTGCGCGTCCTGCAACGCAAGATCGCCCGGTGCGTCATGGGCAGTCGCAACCGTCGCCGGCTTATCGGCAGGCTGCAACGCCTGATGGTCCATGTAGCCAATGCACGGAAAGACTTCCTCAACAAGTTCGTCCACGAACTCGTCACGCGGTTCGATCGGATCGTGCTCGAAGACCTCCGGGTTGCCGCC
>JBAUOX010000043.1:0-2765 GCA_049579985.1 Isosphaeraceae bacterium
TGGAAAGTTACCAGGTTGTTGTCAATCTGATCGGGGCGACGACAACGGAAACAGGGCTACGGGTGCGGGCTGACTTTGACAGGGAGTTTTATCCAACTAAGGTTAAGGTCACTGATACGGAACTAGCGCGGTTTACTTACGGGTTGCTGGCGCGAATAATTCTATAGTGAGGGACGCAAGAGTCTTCTTGGCAAGCCCTTGGAGCAGAAGGAGGTTGGCCATGAGACCCTATTCGATGGATCTCAGGGAGCGTGTCGCGGCGGTGATCGATGAGGGCGAAGGCTCCCAGCGTCAAGTCGCCAAGCGGTTCCGCGTCAGTGTCTCGTTCGTCACCCGCTTGATCCAGCGACGGCGGGAAGCCGGCACTCTGGCTCCCAAAGCCCACGGTGGGGGGCCGCGGCTGGCCCTCGGCTTCCCCGAACGGGTACGCCTGGCGATGCTGATCGTCGAGACACCCGATGCCACCTTGAAACAGCTCAAGGAGCGGGGCGGCTTCGCCTGCACCCTGACGACCATCTGGCGCACCCTCCGCCGGTTCCGCCAGACCTACAAGAAGAAGACCCTGCACGCCAGTGAGCGGGACGATCCCAAGGTGCAGGCCAAGCGACGGCGATATCGGAGGAAGGTCGAGCAGATTGACGCGAAACGCCTGGTATTCGTCGACGAGACGGGCATCAACACGGCGATGACGCCGAGTCACGCTTGAGCGCGGCGGGGCAAGCGGGCCATCGGCTCGGTCCCCACCAGGTGGGGTTCGACGACAGTGATCGCGGCGTTGGGTCTGGATGGTGTGCGGGCGCCGCTGGTCTTCCCCGGTGCCACCGACACGCAGGCGTTCCAGACCTATGTCGATGAGGTGCTGGCACCGGAACTCCGCCCGGGGGACGTGGTGGTCTTCGACAACCTGAAGCCTCACCTGTCCGCGGGCGTGGCGGCCTCGATCGAGGGTGCGGGGGCGACCGTCCTGCCTCTGCCCCCATACAGCTCGGACTACGCCCCGATCGAGGAGTTGTGGTCGAAGTTCAAGGGACAGCTTCGCCGGATCGCGGCGCGGACGAAGGACAGCTTGTACAAGGCAGTCGGTGAGACCTTGGACAATGTGACGATTCAAGATATTCTCGGCTGGTTCAACCACAGTGGACTGTACGCAACTCATGGGTAAACCGCGCTAGCAACCGTGGATCTCCATCCTCACCACTTCCATGGAAAGTGGAACTATACGATCAAACACTACAACTAAGTGTAACGATTAATCTTTTGCGGGCCCTTAGCCATCAGGTTGTTCTCGTAGTCGGCCGCAGTTTGTCCGTCCACGCCGACAGCTCTGTCAACCGCGGCCTGATCATCGAGCCTCAGTAATGCTGCCCAAGCTCCCTGTTCACCTCGTCTACCGAGAGCTTCTCTGGGTCGAACTTGCCGCCGATCCACTGCTTCATATCGGCGTGGTCTTCGTGTTCCGGGTTGGTCATCGCTTGCAGGAAGTCGGCGCAGCCCCAGACACCTCTCCTCATCGGTTACGGTGACTTATCCTTGGTGCGTTGCCCCATGCCACCCTACTCCTCTTCCTCGGCATATTGCGGCGGGCTCTTCCCGACCCGCTTCGTCACCCTCGGGAACTTGCCGGCGGCAGCCTCGTCCTCGATGGCCTCGACGTTGATCTGGTGCCACCAGTCGTCACCGAAGTCGAACCAGTAGCCGAAACTACGGCCGACTTTCAGGCCCAGCGAATCGATGCTGGTCCGGTCAACCCGGCCGGCCGGTGGGTTCTTCTCGCCCATGTTTACCTCGAAGGCGTCCGGCAAGACGTACCTGGGTGCCTTCGGGTCCATCGGCCCCTTGCCGAACTGGAACTCGTACATGTGCTCGTCCGAGCGGTCGAAGGCATCGAAGAGGGCGTGGTGCAAGTCCTCCAGGGTCTGGTCGCCACGGATCTGGATGGTGCGGGAGATCTCCGGGTTCTCCTTGGCGAACTTCTCGGTAATGGGGCCGCTGAGCAGGAAGACCTCCAGGGTATAGAGTCGCACGTTGCGCTGACTGGTCGGCTCGTGAAGCCTCACGGATGATTTCTTCGGCCTTGCCATAGACTTCCCCCTCCCGGCTCTCGGTCGGTCGTGCGTCCGTCGTGGTCGATGATAGCGTCGGCTGGTCTCGGACGAGACCCGTCGTCACACGTCCATTGAAGCTATGAGACCGTCCCTTGCCGGTTCGCCTCCCTGACCCAGGACAGCAGCACTTCGAGGTCGGAGAGCACTTCGTAGGACACCTTGAGGGTTTGCCGCTCGTTGGGACGGAACGGTCCCATGCCCCGTCTTTCGTGTTCGGGTCGAGTCTTTGTCGAGGTTGAGGGCTTTGGGATCGCCCACATCCTCCGGTTCAGCGGGTTCGACGACGATGATTTCCCCAGGAAGCCCATTCGGATCAGGCAAGTAGATATCCCCCTTTTTTGCTCACAGCTCGATCGGGGGATTCGACGATGGCCTCGGAGAGTTGCTCTTCGATCTCATGGAATTCGGGGTCCCCCATGCCGAGGCTCTCCTCGAAGATTCGATCGTAAGCATCCACCAAGCGAGACAGCATCGCTCGATCAGAAGTCTTAGCCATCATTCATGCTCCCTTCAAGGTCGGTAACGAAGGCGACGAACACGCCGAATGGGTGGCGCAGGTCAGACCAGATGAATCGTCTACTCGTAATCGAACAACATGGACGCAAGTCTCTGGGTCTCGTTGTCCCGCACAAAGACGACGATCTTATTCTTGGCGATGGC
>JBAUOX010000044.1:0-5118 GCA_049579985.1 Isosphaeraceae bacterium
GGAGGGAAATCACGGTCCCTGAACCGGCGCCGAGCGAGACGCCGGGGCTGGGCGGCAGGGGACTGGCGGACTAACATGATTTCTTGGGTCCGGCATGGCAAATGGAAGATGACAAATGGCAAATGACAAAGAGCAGATGGCACGAGCTTTGAGATCCTCCGCACATCTGTCATCTGTCATCTGTCATCTGTCATTTGCCATATTCCATTTGCCATGCGAGCATCCGTAAGAAAGTGCGGATGCGCCCATGATGTCCGGACCAGTCCCCTCTTCGTCTGGAGCCGCTTCCATGCCGACCAACCTGGCCGATGCCCCGCCCGGAGAGATCGGTGACCCGGGCCCCGACATCGCCGATCTCGAGCTCGATCGGATTGCGACCTGGAGCTGTTACCAGGAAGTCAGGCGTACGACCGAAGCCCTGTGCGCGCCCCTGGAGATTGAAGATTACGTCATCCAGTCGATGCCCGATGCCAGCCCGGCCAAGTGGCATCTGGCGCACACGTCGTGGTTCTTCGAGACGTTCGTTCTGGCTTCCGTGCAGCCCGGCTTCGAGCCAGTTGATTCGGAGTACTCTTATCTTTTCAATTCCTATTACAACGCCGTGGGCGAGCGAATTGCGCGCGACCGGCGAGGCGTGCTCTCACGGCCGACGGTAGCCGAGGTGTTTCGCTACCGTGCTGCTGTGGACAAGCGGATGAAAGAATTTCTCGATCGGGCCGGCAACACGGCTTTCGAACGAGTCCGGAGCACGCTCATCCTGGGGTTGCACCACGAGCAACAGCACCAGGAGCTGATCCTCACCGACATCAAGCACGCCCTGGCGAGCAATCCCAGACGCCCGGCGTATCGCGAACGTCGGACCGAGACCGTGGCACATGCCGGGCCCGGAGCTCCAGGCTGGATTCCGTTTGCGGGCAGCCTGAGGTCGATCGGCCATGAGTCGGCAAGCTTTGCCTTCGACAACGAGGAACCGAGACATCAGCAGTACGTCGCCGCGTTCGCGCTGGCCGATCGTCTGGTGACCAACCGTGAATATCTGACCTTCATGGATGACGGCGGCTACGAGCGTCCCGAATTCTGGCTCTCCGACGGCTGGTACGCGCGCAGTCGCAACGGCTGGACTGCCCCGCTCTACTGGGAATCGACCGCGGGCGGGCGCCAGGTCTTCACCCTCGAAGGCATGCGAGGCCTGGATCTCGACGAGCCGGTCTGCCATGTCAGCTACTACGAAGCCGACGCCTTCGCCCGCTGGGCGGGGGCCCGGCTGCCCACCGAGGCTGAATGGGAGACGACGGCCATGGCTCCCGGAGTCGCCTTGGAGGGGAACTTCCTGGAGTCGGGTCGATTCCATCCGGCTCACCCGATGGGCGCCCGTGAGACCCCGCCTCGCACATCGCCCATGCAGCTCTACGGCGATGTCTGGGAATGGACGCAAAGCCCGTACACGCCCTACCGCGGTTTTTGCCCGGCCGCCGGCGCGCTCGGCGAGTACAACGGCAAGTTCATGTGCAACCAGCTTGTTCTGCGGGGCGGTTCGTGCTGCACGCCGCGATCGCACATCAGGCCCACTTACCGCAACTTCTTCCCCCCCGAGGCGCGCTGGCAGTTCTCGGGCATTCGGCTGGCTCGCGACGTCTGATCGTTGCCGGCAGACCCGGCATCATCGGGCATTGTCGAACGGATCCTCGGGCAATGACAGGGCGGGCCGCGCGGCGATGGAGACCCGCGCGACCAGGTGTTGAACTGTCTGTGTGGTGGGATGATCGCGGCCCAGAGCGGTCTCACAGTGGGGCAGGACCAGGTTTAACAATTGCTCGGCTTGCTGGACGTTGCCCGCCTCGAGCAAAGCCTCGGCGTAGAGGCTTGCCGCCTTGAGAGTGTCGGCGTCGTCGAGGCCGCGACGGCTCCGGGCCAGCTCCCAGGCTTGCTCCAGCAGTCTCTGGGCGCCGGCTCTCTTACCATTCTGGCGGAGGGCGCGTGCATGGTCGGCCATGGCGGAGAGGGTTCGGGGATGTTCCGGTCCGAGTATGCGACCGGCCTCGGCCGCCGCCGATTCGTAGAGGATCTCGGCCTCGTCGAGGCGGCCCTGGTTGAAGCGAACTCGAGCGCGGCTGGCCAGTGCGGTCACGTTGTCAGGGTGCTTGGTGCCGAACAGACAGCGGATGCCATGTTCATACTCGATCGCCAGCGAATCGGCCTCGTCGAGCTTGCCACGGTCTTGCAGCAGGAGCCCAAGCTCGTTGATCGAGCGCAGGGTGTCCGGGTGCTGTGCGCCTTGCACCCGGCGCTGCGCTACAGTGCACTCACGCAAGACCCGCTCGGCCTCGTCGAGCTTGCGGAGATGGACGAGCAGGGCCCCAAGCCGGTATTCCGCGTCGAGGGTGATCGAGTCGTCCTGGCCAAGAGACGAGATGCAGTTCTCGAGATTCCGGCGCGACAGCGGCTCGGCCTCCGCGTACCTTGCCGCGTCGTCCAGCACCGAGGTCAGGAGGTTCACGTCGCGGAGGGTCTGACGATCGTTCGGGCCGCGAACCCGGGAATCGAGCGCGATGGCCGCCTGGAAATGGGGTTCGGCACGGTCGTAGAGGCCAAGCGACTGATAGGCAGAGCCGATCGTCCGGCGGATGGACGCCTCGACGGCGGGCCGGTTCTCGAACTCGCCTTTCAGCTTGGACGATGTTCTGTCGAGCAGCTCGCCCACGGTGAGGCTGGCGCCCCGCGGATTGAACCGGGGCGCGGCCTGGTCGAGCAGCTTGTGCACGAGGAAGTCGTTGATGGCCTGGGTCTCGTCGTTGGCGACGGCGGCTTCGCGCCACATCCAGGTCACCCCGGCCAGACCGCCCAGGACCGCCACGACACAGAGCGCCCCCAGCGCGGCCGGCAAGGGGTTGCGCCGGCACCACATCCAGGCCCGCCTCGTCGGCCCGATCGGTCGGGCCTCGATCGGCTCTCCGCCTAGCCAGCGATTCAGGTCATCAGCCAGGGCTCGGGCGCTGGGATAGCGCCGTTGCGGGTCTTTTTCCAGGCATTTCAGACAGATGATCTCGAGGTCGCGAGGCACGCGCGCGTTGACCTGCGCTGGCGGCTCTGGAGAGTCGCCGCGAACCTTGTCGAGCGTCTCCGCCAGGCTGCTGCCCACGAACGGAGCGTGGCCCGTCAGCAGGGCGTAAAAAATCGAGCCCAGGCCGTAGACATCGGTCGCCGTGGTGAACGATCCCCGCTCGCCCCCGACCTGCTCGGGCGACATGTAAGAGGGGGTTCCCACGGGATAGCCTGAGTGTGTCAGGCCGCTCTCGGTCTCGATATGCCGGGCCAGGCCGAAGTCGGTGACGTGCGGCTGGCCCCGCTCGTCAAGCAGGATGTTTGCCGGCTTGAGGTCGCGGTGCAAGATCCCCCGCTCGTGCGCATGATGAATGGCCTCGGCGACGGTGGCCACCAGCCGGGCCGAGGCCGCGACATCGGCGGCGAAGTCGCCCAGCCTCTTGTCCAGGCTGCTGCCGGGTACCAGCTTCATGCTGAAGAAGCGCTGGTCCGCCCTCTGGCCCACCTCGTAAATGGGCACGATGTGCGGGTGGTCGAGTTGCGCGACGGCTTCGACCTCGTTCTGAAACCGGATCAGCTCGGCTTCGCTGGCGAATTCGGCCGACTTGATCACCTTGAGAGCGACCAGCCGGTTGAGAGCGATCTGCCGTGCCTGGTAGACGATGCCCATTCCGCCCCGGCCCAGCTCCGCCAGGATCTCGTAGCCGTCGGTGGTCGATCGTCCGGGACGTCGCGCTCCGGATTCACCGTCACCTGGCATGATCTCGCTGCGCCGGCCGGTCCCCGGCGCAGTGATCGTCAACTTGTCGTTCGCCGGACCATCGGCCGCCGGCTCTTCGGTTTTCGGCAATCGCTGTTCAGGAAGAGGATCATCGGTCTTTCCCCGGGAACCGAAAACTGCATCGATGATGTCGTCGTGGCCGGGCAACCGCTGGCGATAGGCGTGGTCATCGGGCACGTCGCCTTGCTCGAGCCGCAGATCCAGCTCGAGCGCCAGCAGATCGCGCAAGAGCTGGGTACGTGCCGGGCCGACGAAGCCGGTAAGGAACGACTCCAGCTCGGGCTGGCCGCCGCCGCGCCAGGCGGACTCGAATCGATCGCATGCGTCGTCGATCCGCTGCAGCTCGGCGACGGCCAGTCCGTGGTCGAGCGTCAGCCGGAGGTGCATCCCGTCTCCTCAGCCCAGATGGCCCGGATCAACTGCAGCTTTCGGTCCACCGTCCTCGTGGAGATTTCGAGCGACTTGCCGATCTCTTCCGATGTCAGCCCTTGCAGTTTCTGGAACGCGATGACGCGCAGGGTTTCGTCATTCAGCCTGGCGAAGAGCGTGTCGAGCTGGTCGGCAAGCTCCGCGGCGTCGTCGGGCGTGGGCTCCCGGCTGAGGAACCGGGCCAGGCTTGCGGCCTGCGCCTGCTCATCGTGACCAAGTGCCGACTCGCCCAGGACATGCCCGCCTCCCCGCTTCTTGCGGGTCTGATGACGAACCGCGCCGATCGCCTTCCGGACCGTGATCGCGAACAGGACCCGCCACAGATCGTCGCGATTCGCCAGCTCGGGGAACTGGCCCTTGCGAGCGCGGTCGCAGAAGCTTTGAAAAGCACTCAGGGCGACATCTTCCTCGTCGATCGCGCGCCGCGCATGACCGGGCAGTCGCGTGCCCGCCAGCCGGACCAGACGCTGGAAATAACGATCCCAGAGCCGCTGGATCGGATCGTCATCACCCGCCTTCAGTCCGTCCAGCCAGTATGTGACTGAATCACCTTGCGACATCGGGAAATCCTCGGCAGGAAAGCTGTCTTGAAGGACAATCGATGCATTGTATCGAACGGGACAATTCCTGTCAGCCGGCAGTGGCTTCGATATTCCTAATGTATCGCCGAAAGAGAAAAAATGCCGCCAACCTGCTATACTTTGGCGATTAGTTGAGATGAAGTCGTGAAAGTGCAGTTAGTGTCTGTCCCACAAGTGGGTTTATGCCGCCTTACGATAGTGGAACTCGGCATCCGTTTCTTTTGGCGCAAGCCGGTTGAGCATCAGGTGGATCATAGCCAACTTGACGAATGCCTCCGACGATCG
>JBAUOX010000045.1:0-10526 GCA_049579985.1 Isosphaeraceae bacterium
CGGTGGGGGCCAATAGTCTGGATGTTTCCAGCGACCGCGATTTTGCGCTCGAGGCGGTCTTCGTTCTCGCCTTGATCGCCGAGCATCTGGCTGGCTGGGCCGAGGAGTGGATTCTCTGGAGCACCCAGGAGTTTGGCTTCCTGGCACTGCCGGATGCGATTTGCACCGGCAGCAGCATCATGCCGCAGAAGAAGAACCCGGACGTCCTGGAACTGATCCGGGGACGGGCGGCACGCGTCATCGGCGCGCTCACGACCCTCATGATTCTGGTCAAGGGGTTGCCACTGGCCTACAACCGCGACCTGCAAGAAGACAAGGAGCCTGTCTTTGACGCCTTCGATACCGTCGATGCCTGCCTTGATCTGGCCGCGGTTGTCGTCGCGGGCGCAAGCCTCCGTGCCGATCGCATTGCCGAGCGCCTCGACGAGGGCTTCCTGGACGCCACAACTTTGATGGAATTCTTGATCCAGCAGGAGGTTCCGCAACGTACAGCGCACGCTGTGATCGGCCGGCTGGTGGGCCAGTGCGAGAGCCGGGGGTTGAAGCGATTGGCCGACCTCAGCGACACGGATCTCCTTGCCGCGCACCCCTCGCTTGGCCCGGGGACCCGGGAGCGACTGGGCGTTGCCAACGCGGTCCAAGCATTCCAGTCGTACGGCTCGACAGCGCCCGTCCAAGTTGAAATGCAGTTGCAGCGGTGGAAGACCAAGCTCGGACAGGAATCGCACCCGGGAGAATCCACATGGCCACAGTGACGCAGCCGGTTCCCTCAATTGAGTCCTCAGTTCCCGTCCAGGAGGAGGCTCCTGGTTCTTTGCTCGACTTCCGCCACCGGATCACGGTTAAGGAATATCACCGCATGGTCGACGCGGGCGTCTTCGGGCCGGAGCCTCGACTGGAGCTTCTCGAAGGAGTGCTGATCGACAAGATGACAAAGAACCCTCCTCATATCGTGGCGACAGACCTGCTGGACAACTTGTTTCATCGTCTGCTGCCCGACGGATCAGGATACTGCATCACAATGGGCAACCCGGTCACGATCGAGGATCGGGATGGTGAACCCGAACCGGACGCCATGATCCTGCGAGGAGACGTCCGTGACTATACGAGTCGAAGGCGTACCCCGGCCGATGCGGCATTGGTTACCGAAGTTGCCCATACAAGCTACGCCATTGACCGCCATCACAAATGGATTACCTACGCCGCGGCCCGCGTGCCGATCTACTGGATTGTGGACCTCGGCCGGCAACGGCTGGAGATCCACTCCCAACCGGCCGGGCAAGGTGAGACCGCGTATTACGGGCTCACAAAGATCCTCGGCCCGGACGATGAAGTCGCTCTGGTGCTCGACGGCCGTGAAATCGCCCGCTTTGCCGTCCGCGAAATCTTGCCCTGAGCCCTGACCTCCACCCCAGACCTTCTGGATTGCTTGCTCCTTGTGACCATCCGACCGAAGTGAAGACCATCCAACCCCGAGATCTCATGGAACCCTTTCAGTACCGCGACCGGCAGCTTTATTGCGAAGACGTCCCGGTGGCCGAGCTGGCCGCTCGGTTTGGCACGCCGCTCTACGTTTACAGTCAGAGTGCCATACTCGAGACCTTGAAATCACTTCGCTCGGCGTTCGCGGACGTCGATCCGCTGGTCTGCTACTCGGTGAAGGCCAATTCGAACCTGGGCGTTTTGAAGGTGATGGCCGAGCACGGCAGCGGCTTTGACGTCGTCTCGGGGGGCGAGCTCCATCGGGTGAAACTGGCGGGAGGCGACCTGGAGCGGACCGTCTTCGCGGGCGTGGGCAAGACGGACGACGAGATTGTCGCGGGGCTGGAAGCGGGCGTCCTGATGTTCAACGTCGAGAGCGAGGGCGAGCTCGAGGCCATCGCCCGGGTCGCCGCCGCGCTGAACCGCGTCGCGCCCATCGCTCTGCGCGTCAATCCTGATGTCGATCCCCGGACGCACCGCTACATCTCCACAGGCAAGAAGGAGTCGAAGTTCGGCATGGACATCGAGCGGTCGCTCCGGGTCGCGGAAGACGCCCTCGCGATCAGCAGCGTCCGGATGATCGGCATGCACATGCACATTGGCTCGCAGATCACCACGACCGAGCCCTACGCCGGCGCGGTGGCCAAAGGGGTCGAGGTGATCGGCCGGTTACGGAGAATGGGTCATCCGATCGGGTGGTACAACATGGGCGGGGGCTTCGGCATCGCTTACAAGAAAAGCGAGGCCCGCTCGATCGCGGAATTTGCCGCGGCGATTCTGCCGGGCGTAAAGGCCGCGGGGTGTCGTCTGGCGATCGAGCCGGGGCGAGTCATCGCGGGGAATGCGGGCATCCTGGTCAGCCGTGTATTATATACCAAGCAGTCGGGAGACAAGCGGTTCCTGATCCAGGATGCCGCCATGAACGATCTGATCCGGCCGGCACTTTACGAGTCGTTCCATCGGATCTGGCCGGTGGTCGCCGCCCCCGGCTTGCCCGCGCCGCCCGACGACTTCGAGGCCGCGATCCCCGGCACCGAACCCTGGGACGTCGTGGGCCCCGTTTGCGAGAGCGGCGACTTCCTGGCCAAGGACCGCTCTTTGCCCCAGCTTGACCGTGGCGACCTGATCGCCATCTTCTCCGCCGGGGCTTACGGCATGGTCATGGCCTCCAACTACAACACCCGCCCCCGCGCTGCGGAAGTTCTCGTCGCCCTCCGCCAGTCGCGGCTGGTTCGCCGTCGTGAGACCTATGAGGATCTCGTCAGCCAGGAAATCGGCATGTGAACCGAACGGAGTCACGTCGAATCCAACCAGGCAACCCCTTGCACTCATACAGCCGCCGAAATCATGGAAAACCGGGTGATTTCCCGTGACCTCCAGGCCTCAAGAAGATCGGAATTAATCCATGTGGCAAAGCCCCGTGTCCCTGCTCGGTCGTTGCTATGAGGCGCTCCCGAACGGGTGCGGAATGCAGCGCGGGCGTGCCGGCACGGTTCCGAGCGTTCTCGTCCTCATGGCCGTGGCGCTGGCCGGTCTGAACGTGCCGACCCCGGCCTTGGCCCAGGCCCCTGGGCCCGAGTCGTTTGCCCAGGAGCCGCGAACCCCGATGGAGCTCTGGAGCGCAATCGATTACCTGGTCCGGACCGGGCAGAGCAAGAAAGCTGTTCCGTACGTTGACACGTTCATGAAAAGCCAGGCCGACGATGCGACCCTGGTCGAGATTCGTGACAAGTACGGCGCCGGTTCCATCTTGCAACTGGCGGACCAGCCGGCGACCGGCAAGTACGCTCAGCCTCTGGCTGAAAGACTGACGGCGGCCGTGCGACGGCACGCGACCCAGCCCGAGCGAATCTCCCGGGCCGTGGCCGGGTTGACCGGCACGACGGAAGAGCAGGCTTACGCGGTCGCCCGGCTCAAGGAAGCCGGTCCTGACGCCGTGCCCTTTCTGGTCGAAGCGATCCAGCACCCGGAGATCACGCCTGAAAAACGAGCCCTCCTGGCTCGCAACATGGGCCGGCTCGATCGCACCGCCGTGCCTCCGCTCCTGGCCGTTCTCGACAGTTCCGATCCACGGCTCGCGGCCGACGCAGCCACGGCCCTGGGATCGATTGCTGATTCCCGCGCTGTCCCGTTCCTCACCTATCCCGCCTCCGCAGTCACGTTTCCCGCCGCCGTTCGTGATGCCGCCCAGGCCGCGATCGGACGACTGACGGGCCGGCCGTTTGTGGCGCAACCTCATAGCCCGGCGCAGGTACTCACGGACGCCGCGTGGAGCTTCCACCGCCATCAAGTCGAGTTTCCGAGTGACCCCGTCGCCGTCTGGGTCTGGGACAAGGACCGCAAGGTGCCGGTGCCGCGGCCGATGAGGCGGGGCGAGGCCGAGGGATACTTCGGGCTCCAACTTGCAAGCGAGGCGCTCCAGTTGCAGCCCCTGGACCTTGATGCCCGCACCGCCTCGGTCAGCCTGTCGCTGGAAAAAGCAATTGACCGCGTTGGCTTCAACTCCTTTCCTGCCCAGGACCGGGGCACGTTCGCCTCGGCCGTGGCGGCCGGGCCTGCCGTCCTTGCGGAAGTCTTGCGGAAGGCTATTGCCGACGGCAAGGACGAGCTGGCGGCGGCCGCGGCCACGGCTTTGGGCCAGGTCACCGATCGGACACTACTCTCCCGCACCGGCCATCCCCATCCCCTGGCCGAGGCACTTTCGGCTCCTGGCGCACGCGTCCAGCTCGCCGCCGCCAGGGCTCTGGTGGAGCTGGCGCCGACCCAGCCATTCCCCGGCTCCAGCCGGGTTGTTCCCACCCTGGCCCGGTTCGCGATATCGCAGATGTCGCCCAGGGCCGTGGTCATCGACGGCAACCCGAACCGGGGCAGCCAGCTCGCCGGCTCGCTCAAGGCGTTGGGCTACGAGACAGTCCTGGAGACCTCGGGCGATCAGGGCTTTCGGGCCGCGGCGGACTCTGCCGACGTCGAGCTCGTCGTCGTCAGCCACGCACAGGCCCATGGAGCCTGGAACCTGATCGATATCTTGACCAATCTCAAGAGTGATGCGCGAACCGCGAATCTGCCGGTTTATATCTACGGTCCGCTCAGGCTCGAGCGCGATCGGTCCAGCTTGCCGGCGAGCTTTCCGGCAGCCAGGTTCCTGGTCCAGCCGGTCAGCGCAGCCATCCTCGAAACCCTGCTCGGCGGGCGGCCCGCAAAACTCAGCGCAGCCGATCGTGCGGGGTATGCCAGCGAGGCGGCTGCGCTCCTGGCCCGGATCGCTGGGCAACCCCAAAGCCCCTACGCCGCCGACCTGAGCGCCAGCGAGCCGGCATTGACTATCGCCCTGAACCAGCCGGAGACCAGCCTGGCCGCTTCATCGGCCCTCGGAGACGTACCCGATCCGGACGCCCAGCAGAGCCTTGCCGACGTCGTGCTCGACCCGTCGCGGCCCGTTGAACTCCGCCGCGGCAGTGCCACTCAGCTCGCACGGAGCATCCAGCGATTCGGTCCGCTCGTTTCGGCCGATCGGGAAGCTCGGCTCGCCGCCGAATTCCGGGCGGAAGCCGATCCTCAGCTCCGCACCGCGCTGGGAACGGTCATCGGCGCTCTGCGGGCCCAGTCGCCGACACCAGCGACCAGACCCGGCCAGTCCACGATTCTCAACAAATCGAACGAGTCTTCGTGAAAGTTACGCGGCCATGGCCATCGATACCAGATCCAGCTTCTACCCTCACACCACGGCTCCGGGGCCCAGCGCGAATTCCGCGCTGGGTGTGAGCTTGCCCGGTGTCCTCGGTGAAAGCGCGGCCATGCGCGAGGTCTTTCGCACGACCCGACAGGTTGCGCCGTCGCGCGCCTGCGTCCTGATCGTGGGCGAGACCGGAACCGGCAAGGAACTGGTCGCGCGCGCCATCCACGACCTCAGCCCGCGATCGACGGGCCCTTACATCCGCGTCAACTGCGGGGCCCTGACCGAAAGCCTGCTGGAAAGCGAGCTCTTCGGGCACGTCAAGGGCTCATTCACCGGCGCGGTTGACAATCGGACCGGACGGTTCGAGGCCGCACACACGGGATCGATCTTCCTGGACGAGATCAACAGCACCTCGCCCAAGCTCCAGGTCAAGCTGCTCCGCGTCCTTCAGGAAGGAGAATTCGAGCGGGTTGGTGACAACAACACCAAGAAGGTCGACACCCGCATCGTCGCGGCGACGAACCGCGATCTGCTCGACGAGATCGATTCCGGACGGTTCCGCGAAGACCTCTATTACCGGCTGAACGTGGTGCCGATCTGCCTGCCTCCCCTGCGCGAGCGCCGCGAGGACGTCGAGCCTCTGGTGCTCTACTTCCTCAAGCGCTACGGCGAGCAGAACAAGCGCGAGATGCGCAAGGTGCACCTCGAGGCCATGCGCCGGCTTCGGGAACACGACTGGCCGGGAAACGTTCGCGAGCTCCAGAATTATGTCGAGCGGGCGGTGATCCTGGGAACGGGTTCCGAGCTCCTCGTCGAACACCTGCCGCCCCAGTTGCGCGGCGAGTCAGCGCCCCGGCCGATCCGCCATCGCGGCGGCGGCGACTTCAGCAGCCTGACCGTCGAGCTCGTCCGCCAGGGCATCCGCGGCGCGGGGCCCAGCGCCAACGACCTTCACGACCGCATCGTCGGCCAGGTTGAGCGCGAGCTGATCCAGCAGGTGCTCCAGACCTGCGACCGCGTCCAGATCAAGGCCGCCGCCCGCCTGGGCATCAACCGCAACACGCTGCACAAGAAGCTCTCCGAGTATCGCATCGACGAGACCGCCCCCGGCCCGAGTGGACCGCAGCGCAACGGCGACGGCAGTGTCGGCGATCTCGATGACGACACCACTGCCGGCTCCAGGTCTGGCGATCCCGGTTCACCCTATGATGAAGAGTGACACACCACGCCCATGGAAACATCATCGCACGCGGATCGCGACCAGGAGCGCGAGGCTCCTCCAGGCCCGTCCAGTCTTCCCGGGCGGGATCAGGCCGGGACCTTGGAGTTCGATCGATTGTACGCGGGAGACTGCCTGCAACTGTTCCCACGGGTTGCGTCGGGATCGATCGATCTGGTTTTCGCCGATCCCCCGTTCAACATCGGCTATGATTACGATATCTACGACGACCGTCTTGAAACTGAGGCCTACCTCGACTGGACCAGGTCGTGGGGTCGCGAGGTTGTCCGTGCACTCAAGCCCGACGGCACGTTCTGGCTGGCGATCGGCGACGAGTATGCCGCCGAGATGAAGTTCCTCTTCCACCGCGAGCTCGGGCTGTCGTTGCGAAACTGGGTGATCTGGTACTATACGTTTGGGGTCCACTGCACCAGGAAGTTCAGCCGCAGTCATGCTCACCTGTTTTACTTCGTGAAGGACCCCAAACGTTTTACTTTCAACGACCAGTCCATCCGCGTTCCCTCGGCGCGGCAACTGGTCTACTTCGACTCCCGGGCCAACCCCGAAGGCCGTCTTCCCGACGACACCTGGATTCTCCGCCCGCAGGACGTCGGCGGCGGCTTCGCCCCCGAGAGCGACACGTGGTACCTGCCGCGGGTCTGCGGCACCTTCAAGGAGCGTGCCGGCTGGCACGGCTGCCAGATGCCCGAACAGCTTCTGGGCCGGATCATCCGCGGCTGCTCGAACCCCGGCGCGACTGTCCTCGACCCCTTCGGCGGCAGCGGCACGACCTTGACAGTCGCCAAGAAACTGGGCCGTCGTTTCCTCGGCTTCGAGCTCTCTCCCGACTATGCCAGCGCCATCGAAGCTCGCCTCGCGTCCGCGAAGGTGGGCCAGTCCCTCGAAGGCGGCGTCGAACCATTGGCCGGGGGGAAGGGGCGAGCACGATCCAGCAATCGTCCGCTCTGACGTTCGACGCCCGTCGATTTTTCAGGCACTATTCGGCTGGTTTCGCTCCCAGGTTTTTACTGGACGTATGATCTCTTACCCCGGCAAGAAAGTTTCGCATCCTTAGCACATACTAACCCGACGCGCCAGCGAGGGCTCTGAGGCACTCCCCTCGCTGGCGCGTCGGGTTCGTATGAGCTTCTTCGGTGCCAGGGTAATCTGTCGGCACTCCAAGCGCCTCGCCGTCGAGCCGAATTCGCGGTTGAGTGCCATCTCCTCGGTCAGTCTATCGATGGCGTCGCTGATTCGCCTGCCGCGGGAATAGCCGGCAGGGTTGCCCCTGGTGCCGGGTGGCCAGGGCGGACCGAAAATCATAGGTTTCGGGGTTGGGCGTGGGTTTGCCATCTCAAGCCCATTTCCGGTGCAAGCACCGGATAATGCACCGGAAAGGTGGACCTGGTCAACGATGACCGAAAATCATAGGTTTGGGCGTTGGGCGTGGGTTTGCCATCTGGGGCCCCTTTGCGGTGCGCGCACCGGATAGCGCACCGGAAACGTGGACCTGGTCAACAAGGTCTGAGGGTGGGTGCCGACTTGCTAGGCCGCAACCTCGACGGAAACCAGATCACGTGCAAGTACCGAGCATGTGCTGGACATGCGGATCTCTTGTTTGGTGATAGTGTCAAACGTCAGGCGGGGAAATGTGATTGCCTATTATCAGTGTACGTCCAGGACTGAACTTGCTCCCGGAGCCGCCCGCGAATCTGGCCACAACAGCATGTGCCGGAAAGGTTTAAAGAATCTTGCTCCGCGCACCGGTAGGGGATCGTCCCATTTGACGTCTTTTCGAGGGTCGTTGGAGTTGACAGTTGGCAAGCTTTTACCAGGCGCATCTTGATGTGAAGGGGGAAGGGCTCCAAGGTGTGGGGTTAGAGACAAGAAACCCGCACCCTGGAGGCCCGTCCCATGTGCAAGATACCCATCATCCTCTGGATCGCCAACGCCGCAGCCCCGGCTCGCTCGGCTGCGGTCAAGGTCGCTAGGTCCATGGACCGGTCTTGCTCGGCCCCTGATTGTTCACGTGACATCATTTTGTCTGGAACCTCAACGATCTTGCCCGAGACGTCGCATCACGCTCCAGGGAACTCAGCCTTGGGATAGCAAACGGACAAACCAACGCTCGGTGGTGAGTGTTGGTTAAGATGTGTGCTTTCTGTCCAGGAAGACTCAGGCGCCGAAATGACCGGGGCCGATTCAATACCTCCTCGCCGTTCGACGCTTCGGTCGATGTGACCGACGCGCGCGGACGTGTTCGGAATCCGGACAAGCCGTCCCGTGCCTCCGGTGGGCTGATGAAGCCCCCTGCCCGAGCTTTGTCTAGGTACCGTCCGATAAGACGCCTTCGATGAGATTGACCTGAACACGCGGCATGGGCAACTCTACGCGTTAAGTCGGGATTTCCCGGATGAGTCCTGACCGAACCGCTCAGTCGCTCCATCCGGTCGTTTCCCCCGGCAATGATCATCTTCGCCTCTGGTGTTCGGATCAGCAGACCTTGTGAATCTTGGAACTCGCTTTCGGCGCGGGGGCGGCCTGGGTGGGGGTGGCCACGGCGTCGAGGCGTTCGAGCACCCGGGTCAGGTCGTCGAGGAGCATGTCGGCCATGTCGCGGCTGAAGTGCTCGCGGACCACGACGCGCAGCAGCGCGACCTCCTCGGCGTTCGCCGGCAGGTGGTACGCCGGGACGACCCAGCCGTGCGCGCGTAGGCGTTCGGAGATGTCGTAGACCGTGTAGGGTCGCGGCTCCGCGAGCCGGGAGGCGACCAAGGGGAGCGAGCACCGGTCGCCCAGCAGGGTGAATCGGCCGGTCGCAGCCAGGCGCCCGGCCAGGTAGTCGGCCGTGGATCGCAGGTTCGTCATGATCCGGCGGTAGCCCTCCCGGCCCAGCCGCAGGAAGTTGTAATACTGGGCGATGACCTGGCTGGCCCCCTTCGAGAAATTGAGGTTGAACGTCGCTTCGTCGCCGCCGAGGTAGCTGACGTGGAAGATCAGGTCCTCGGGCAGGTCGGCCCGGTCGCGCCAGACGACCCAGCCAATGCCGGGGTACACCAGGCCGTACTTGTGGCCCGAGACGTTGATCGACTTGACCAGGGGCAGGCGGAAGTCCCAGTTCAGATCCGGTTCGAGGAACGGCGCGACGAAGCCGCCGCTGGCCGCATCGACGTGGATCGGCACCTCCCAGCCGTTCCGGTCGTTGACCTCGGCCACCGCGTCGTGGATCGCCGCGATCGGCTCATACTCGCCCGTGTAGGTGCTCCCCAGGATCGCGACCACGGCGATCGTGTTCTCATCGATGAAGCGGATGGCCTCGTCGGGCGCGAGCGTCGTGCGGTCGGCCGTCACGGGCACGTAGCGCGGCTCGACGTCGAAGTAGCGGGCGAACTTCTCCCAGACGACCTGCACGGTGGAGGCCATGACGAGATTCGGCTGGTCGCTCGGCTTCCCCGCCGCTGCCCGGCGCCGGCGCCAGCGCCACTTGGCCGCCAGGCCGGCCAGCATGATCGCCTCGGATGAGCCGACCGTCCCGGTCCCGACCGCCTCGGCGTCGTGCGGGGCGTGGTAGAGCCGCGCGAGCATGTTGACGCACCGCTCCTGGATCACGGTCGTGCGCGGGTACTCGTCCTGATCGACGTAGTTCTTGTTCAGCGACTCGACGATGAGCCTTTCCGCCTCGGGCTCCATCCAGGTCGTGACGAACGACGCCAGGTTGAGCGCGGGGTTGCCATCCAGATTCAGCTCGTCGTGGCAGATCTGGTAAGCGGCGTCGGCCGGCATCGCGTGCTCGGGCAACTCGAACTTGGGCACCGGCTCGGCGAAGTAGCGCGCGCCATAGGTCGGGACGTGATAATGCCGGTCCGGGCCGTCCGCTTTGGGGTGGTGGGGGCGCTTCTTGGAAAGCATCGTGAGGAGTTTCCCGGGGTGAAGTCGTCCGTTCGGAGACGATCGCTTCTTCCGGCTGGATGATAGCAGATTGACAGAGGTCGGGTCTACGCTCCAAGTTCTTGTCAGGTCCGCGGTGAGCCTGAGAAAAAATTACCATTGGAGTTCTGACTCTTTGTCCTGGGCGAGGGAAAGCGGGACGGGCGAGGGAAAGCGGGACGGGTCCGATATTGCAAAGTCAGGCGACTTTTCTGCTTGCCC
>JBAUOX010000046.1:0-16055 GCA_049579985.1 Isosphaeraceae bacterium
CCAGGGCATATTCCGTGGGCGTGAGGTGGGTCTTGCGGACCAGGCACTCCACGAGCGGTTTGCCGGGCTCGCGCACCAGCGCCTTGGATTGGGCGTCGTCGCCGCGGATCGCGACCGAAAGCGGATCTTCGAGCTCGCGAATCGTGGCCATGTGCAGGCCGTTGATCATCCCCAGGCCGTCCCAGGTCGGCTTTCCTCCCTTGCGCGAGCTGGCCGGGGTGGAACAATACTCGGCCAGACCCTCCACCAGCCAGATCGGCCAGGCGCTCAGTCGGGGATGGACCCCTATGTTCTGCAAGACCTGATGCGTTCCTTCGTGAACGACCGTCTGAGGTTTGCGCAGGGCGGAGAGCTCTGGCGCATTCTCGTCGTGCTCCGACGTCTCGTAAAAGTAGATGCGGTTCGTGCCAATCTCGTAAACGGCCTGGACCTCCGGATCAACCCGCTTGCTGGCCCGGAAGTCGCGTTCAGTCCGGTAGATCACGGCGACCAGCGGGAACTCCGTGTCGTGCGCCGCCATCTCATGCTTGCGAAACACGTCGAGTAATCGTCTGTACAGATCCTCGAGCCAGCGGCCACTGGCTTCCGCGAAGGCACGGCTCGACTGGTAGAAGATCAAGTAGTGCTCTGTCTGGTGGACCTGGAAATCCCCCAGCGGGCCCTTCTGCAACCGCGCCAGCAACTCGTCGGCCGTGAACGGCTGAAACGGTTCATCGGTGGGCACGAGCATGTTGGGGAAGCCAAGCCGGCCATCGGGTAAGATGAGCGCCGTCGTGCCTTCATGCTGACCGTGAAGTCGGGCGACTACCGGCTGTCCCTGCTCGTCTCTCACCTTGAACCGCGGCGGCTCTGGCGGAGCCTGGGCGAGCCCGGCGGCCGGCGCGGCAGCAAGCTCGACCAAAACCGGAACTGCGCGCTGCGGTTCAGCAGCGGCCGGCGCGCAAGGGAGAGGAGGGGCGGCCGGCGCGCAAGGGAGAGGACGGGCGGCCGGCGCGATTTTCTCATCGTCGCCCTCGTGGAGTGTTGTGCGCATTGCCAGGAGTGTCGGACTCGGAGGCAACGCGGAAGCCGGGGCCAATGGTGCCGGGGCCGTGTCCGATCCGGCTGGCGGCGACTCGCCGCGGACATGGTTTGCGGCAGAACGGGAAGCGGATGTCAAAGCACCCAACATTGCTCCGGTGCCCAGGAGCAGAGCCGCGATCAGGATGCCGGTTAATCGCGCAAGGCTCTGGCGACACACGGGATCCTGGTAGTGCGTCAGGTCCGTACGACGCCGCGGGCAAACCCGGCGGCGGGCGATCTCGGGATGGCGAATGCGGATGGCCGTGCCGCAACCGCCACAGGCGATGACCACGGGTTCCATGACCAGTCTTGGCTCACGAGTTTGTCTGAAGGAATTCGTCGAAGGCGTCTTATTTAGTCTAGCACCGTGCTCGGCCTGCGCAGAGCCGGTCGCCCGGATTGCGGTCGGGCATGGCCAGCTCGTTGATGGAGCCGGCTGAACCGAAGCGGATCGAGCCGGCCCTGCAAGTGATACGGGAGTCAGGTGACACAGGTTCGCGCGGAGGGTAAGATCGGCTCAGGCCGCCACGGGCTGGGACGACATGATCCGCACCTTGAAGCCGAGCGACTGGCTGAGCGCGACCAGCTCGCCGAAGATGTCGCCATAGGCGACGGCGATGTGGTTGCTCATGTAGTGCGCCATGATGGTTTCCATCGAGCAGCCGAGGTCGGCGGCCATGAAAGGCCACTGCCGGGTGGTGCCGCGCCACCAGGCTTCCCTGACGTCCTCGGGCAAGCTCACGGACTCGCCCCGACCGAGCTCCATCACGGGCTGCCCGGTGCGGTCGAGCCATGCTCTGGCCCAGGTGATCGGGCCGGCAAGGCTAACGCCGGTGAAGGTGCCGCCGGGCACGGGGAAATAGCCGGCCGGCTGGCGGTAACTATGGACGCCCTGAAGGCTTTTCACATCATGGTTGAACGCATAGGCGCCGCAGCTTCCGGAATTGAGCAGCACCCAGAGGAACCGGCCGTCGTGCTTCGCGCCCCAGCGGACATCGTGGAACATGACCGCGCCGGGAAGGCCCTTGGACTCGAGGACGCGTTTCATCAGCTCCATCGGAACCAGGTTGCCCTGGTCGGCCTCGGTGCCGGTCATGACGGCGTGGCCGTCGCCTTCAGGCCGGGCATGAGAATTGAGCAGGCCCTCGGCGAAGTCGCTGGGGGGAAGCAGCTTCAGCAGGCCAAGCTGGTACTGCCAGCCGAGGCAGTCGGCCTTGAACTCCTCGAGCAGGTCGAGCACGGCGAGGTAGCCGCGGATCTGCTCCCGGGTGGCTTCGGCAGTGAAGTCCTCGGCGTCTGCTTCCTTCCAGTGGAAGACGACTCCCTTGTCCTGGACGAACCGAAACGCCTGGTCCACGCGCGAGTCGGGCACAGTCTGGACCCGATCGATCAGCCAGGCCTGGTCGACCTTGTGCTCGGAGAAGCCGATCTTGTAGAGGACGCGGGGGCCGAAGTAGCCGTTGATCATGCCCATCGACGTGTCGCCAAGCATCAGCGCGAGGATGCGCTTCTGCCGGATTGCCGCGAGCACCTTTTCGGCGGTGGCAGCCGCTGCCGGGGCGATCGCGCCGGCACCGTGGAGCTCGCGTGTGTCGTAGCGGATCTGGCCGGTGGAGCACCACTCGTCGAGGCGGTCCATGAACCGGGCATCGGCGGTCCAGTCGGGTGCGTCGGTCCAGACCCGCGATGCGGAGCGGCCGACGCTTTCCAGCGACGCGCCGGTATTCAGCAGGGCCACCAGTCCCGGCCAGGCGCCCGAGAAGTTCGAGGCCAGGAGCAGGGGGTTCTCCTTGCCCACGACGCCATCGACTGTGTGTGGGGCGTAGGTCCAGTGCACGAAAACGCCGACGATCGGGTCGTCGATCGGCCCGAGCTGGGCGATTGCCTGGTCGGGACGCGTCAGGTAATCCTGGATGACGTAAGGTGAACGACCCAGCTTCCTGAGCGCGGCGACCAGTTGCTCGGTCGTCTCAAGCGACTGAGCCAGCGCCCATTCGTTGGGCCTGGACCGATAGTCCCCGGGCCAGAAAATCGCAACCCTCTTGGACATGGCACACCCGAGTCGGAGAAGAGTAGACTGTGGTCAGCGATCAACCCAGAGTGTATATTGCCCATTCATGGCATGCTACGCTCTGGCGACGGCGTCGTCCCAGGAGACGTTGAGCTGTCTGGCGACTTGATCAATTCCGACCCGGATTTCGAGACACCGGCAATGTATGACCTCGTGGTGATCGGTGGGGGCTCAGGGGGGTTGCACCTGGCCACGTTGGCCGCACGTGTCGGCGCCAAGGTGGCCCTGATCGACAAGCGGCCTCCCGGAGAAAAAGGCTGGTTGGCGGCGTGCGTGCCCAGCAAGGGTCTGGTGCAGGCGGCCCGGCTGGTCCGGCAGATTCGCGGAGCCAGTGAATTCGGAATCCACGTCGAGCCGCCCCGCGTCGATCTTGCTTCGGTGCTGAACCGGCTGCGTAGTGTGTCCGAGGCGTTTGCCGCGGATCGTTCGGACGAAGCTCTCGCGGCTCGCGGCATCGACGTCTTCCACGGGACGGCCGCCTTCGAAGCCTACGACACGGTACTGCTGGACGGCGCCAAGCGTGTCGAAGGGCAGCGGTTCGTGATCGCCACCGGCTCGCGGCCGGCCCCGCCGAAGATCCCCGGACTGGGCGAGGCCGGATGCCTCGACGACGCTTCACTCTGGTCGCTCACCCGGGTGCCCGAGAGCCTGACCGTCATCGGGGCCGGTCCGATCGGCATGGAGTTCGCCCAGGTCTTCGCCCGGCTCGGATCGAAAGTGACCGTTCTGACCGATGAGGACCGGGTTCTCCCCCGCGAGGATCCCGAAATCTCCGGGCACGTCGCCTGCATGCTCACCGGAGAGGGCGTCACCATCAAGCGGCGGGCGTTGATCGACAAGATCGAGAAGCGCGGCGATCAGAAAGTCTGCATTTACAAGGACGGGGACACCGGCGAGCGTGCTGAGGTCTCGTCCGCGGAGATCCTCTGCGCCTCGGCCCGCCTCGCCAACGTCGAGCACCTGAACCTCGAGGCCGTGGGAGTCCATGCTGACCCGGAACACGGCATCGAGGTCAATGAACTGCTGCAGACCCACGCGGTCCGCGTCTTCGCGATCGGCGACGTCCTGAAGCGCAACCAGTACGCGCACGCGGCCGAGGCCGAGGCCGAAGTCGCCTTTCAGAACGCCGTGCTTCGCCGCCGCCGCAAGATGGATTACACCAACCTTCCGTGGGCCACGTTTCTTGATCCCGAGGTGGCGACCGTCGGTATCTCCGAAGCCCAGGCCAAGGCCGACGACCTTGAGCATCACCTTTTCCGCGTCAACTACGCCGACATCGATCGCGCCCGCATTGAAGGCCGGACGGAGGGCTTTACCAAGGTGGTCGCCTCGCCTTCGGGCAAAATTCTGGGCGCGACCATTCTCGGTATGCAGGCCAGCCTGATATTGCAGCAACTGGTGCTGGCAATGGACGCGGGGCTCGGCCTGGGCGATCTTGCCGAGACGACCCAGATCTATCCGACCTATGGCCAGGTCATTCGCGAGCTCGCCGGCCAGTTCCGGACAACCCGCCTCGAGCGGGGCTTCATGGCGACAGCGCTCCGGTTCTTCTACGGCTTCCAGCCCCGCACCGATGCCGTCGACGGAGCGTCTTCCCGCACGCCAGGCGCTCCCATTGGATCTGATGACGATGCGAGCGCCGCGTCCCATTCGACCGGCCCCGCACACCGACATGGTCACTGAACCGGCGGTAATTCGCCAGCCAGGGCTTTGAAGCGATGGAACGAAAGGTCGCTCTCGTTGCAGGAGCCAGCGGCATCATCGGCCGGGGGATCGTCGAGTGCCTCACACAGCGCGCGGACTGGGAGGTCATCGCCCTGGCCCGGAAACCATCCGACGCCGTGAATCACGCGCGATTCGTATCGGTCGACCTGCTCGACCCCAGGGACTGTCACGACAAGCTCGGAACGCTGAGCGACATCACCCACGTCTTTTATGCGGCGTACAAGGAGCAACCCTCCGAGCCCGGCCAGGTGGCCGTCAACGGCGCGATGGTCCGCAACCTGGTCCAGGTCGTCGAGGCCGCCGCACCCGGCCTGGTGCACATCAACCAGATGCAGGGAACCAAAGCCTACGGCTGCCAGTTCGGACCGTTCAAGACGCCCGCCAAGGAGACCGACCCGCGGCATTTTCCGCCGAATTTCTACTATGACCAGGAAGACTTCCTGCGCGAGCGACAACAGGGCAAGGCCTGGACATGGTCGGCGCTGCGGCCCAACCTCGTGATCGGACCGGGCGCAGGCCACCCCATGAACATGATCGTGTTGATCGCCGTTTATGCCGTCATCTGCCGTGAGCTGGGTATCCCGCTCTGGTTCCCGGGCAGTCACGCCGGCTTTGGCATTCTCCTGGAGGCCACGGATGTGACGCACCTGGCGAACGCAGCCATCTGGACCGCGACCGAGCCGCGGTGCGGCAACGAGGTCTTCAATATCACCAACGGCGACTACTTCCGATGGCAGCACCTCTGGCCTGGCTTCGCCGATTACTTCGGTCTGAAGCCCGCGCCGCCCTTGCCGATCCCGCTGGCCGAGATGATGGCCGACAAGGGTCACGTCTGGGAGTATATGACCCAGAAATATGGGCTGCGTCCCTATCGCCTCGACCAGCTCGTCTCCTGGGGATTCGGCGAGTTCGTCTTCCGGATCCCGTACGACACCATCTCCGACACCACCAAGGCCCGCCGCTACGGGTTTCACGACGTGGTCGAGACCGAGGAGATGTTCCGGCGTAAGTTCACGGAGCTCAGGGAGCAGAAGTACATTCCCTGAAAGCCGGTGCAACCTCGTTACCGGCGAGATCGCAGCGCTCCAAGGTCGACCTGCCCGACCCCAATCAGGCCGTGGCGGCGTCCAGCGGACTGCGCCAGATCGGCTGCACGGGGAAGAGGATGCGAGCGGCGTCGAGGGCCGTTGCGGTCGAGGCGACGAATCCTTCGTCGCCGGTCGTGGAATCGACGCTGGTATGGCCCATCAGCAATCGCACCAGAGTCTGAGGCGAGAGGGTAAGGTGTCGGCGGCTGAGCTTATCGGGCTCGATGCGGGTGTTCTTCCCCTCGATGTGAATCAGCCAGCGGTGATCGTCGGTGGTGATGCCCAGCTCCAAGGGCAGGGCACAGCCCGCTGCCGAAGCGCGTCGGCTCAGTTCCGGAAGGATGCACTTGAGGAACCTGCCCGCGTCGGGAATGTGATACATCGAGAGGCCCGAGTCGACGATGTCCTGGTCGATCAGGCGGCCGGAAGCGCTCAGGAAAGCCTCGATGACCGGATGATCGACAGGGGCATGGACCGTGACTTGAGGATAGGCACGCTCGAGTGCTTCGGCCCGCACCCGGCCCAGTAGCGAACGCAGCGCCTGCGGATGAGCCGGATCGGAGGCGATCTCGAGAATCTTGTGATCCTTCACGAAGGCATAACCGCGCACGGCTTCACTCTGACAGGCAACCCAGATGACGTGGGCGTACCGACGGCCGATCAGCCACCGCCAATATTCCTCTGATCGGATGACCGATCCGCTGACCTGGGCGTACTGCATATCGTAGAGCGACATCAGGTCGGCAAGCTCGACTTGTCGCCAGGGACGGACGTGCCAGAAGCCTGTTCGTCCCTCGATCAGCCCGTCACTGACCTGGGGCAGGTTGCGGCTGAGGGCCTGGGCGTAAGTCTGCCGCCCGCAAACACCCCAGCCGAGCGGTCGATAGAACTGAGGCATGCCGGTCGTCAGGGCTTGTAGCGCGCGCCCCGTCGCCCGGGCCCGCTCGTCCGCCAGACGCATCAGGTTCTGGGCGAACCCCAAACCTCGAAACTCAGGCAATGTCCCTACCCACATCACTCCGTTGATCGGCACCGAGGCACAGCCATACCGAACCTCGCGCTCCGTGAGGTGAACATGGCTGACCACGCGCCCATCAACCTTGGCCAGCAGACGCTGCTCGGGACGATAGGCAGGATCGCTCAAGGCGCCCAGGAACGACTCTCGATCCGGACCGTGAAACACGTGGAGCAAGGTCTGGTACACGGCTTCATGGTCGGCTTCGGTTCCAAGGCTATACTCGACCGAGCCGCGGCGAAACGGCAAGCGTGCCGCCGACGATGGAGCTTTCATCGGGTCGACCATTCTGGGAACACGTCGCGCGGGGCGGGAGCTGTCAGCCGAAGACCAAGAGGATCCAACGCTACTCATCACGCAACGCCTTGTTCACATTGTACGAGCTAAGAATCGTGTCCGCCTCAAGGTACTCACCGACCTTGTGGCTTTTTCGACGCCTGAGTCTGCCGGATTGCCGATTAAACTCGAAGCCAACATTATTTCAAATTCAACGCAAACTAACCCCTTAAGCTAATGCTTAAGAATTCAGCCCGGAGCCCAAACCAATCATTAATTTGTGCAAGCGCTGTGCCGAATGGAGCACCAATGCGTACTCGCGACCATGCGCCAGGCGATTCCACTCCAGACCCGCAAGGACTTGCTCTTTACGGACTTGAAGCGAATGGCGTGATTCCTGCACCAGTTCCTGGAGTGCTTCATTGATCGCTCGGATCACCCGAAAACGAGCAATCCTCTCCTGCCTGGTGCTGCCTTCTCGCGCTATTGCCTCGCGCTTGTTACTAATCAAGTTACGAACCTGGGGCGAAAGTGGTTCGGAGAGATGGCGATCCGGATTGTAAACCAGGTCGCGGAGGGCCCGCTCCAACGTTGCAAGCTCTGATGACGTGGCAGTCTGATCAGGCAGGCCCAGCCAGGCGGTCAAGGAGAGGGTGAGGAATTCTGGAGGCTCGATGCCGAAGAATCGCCGGGCGATGGAGTCGCCCAGCTCGTCGTACTTCGCCCCGCCGATACCGTGAATGAACAGATCGCCCAAGAGGTAGCGGCAGAACATGGTTGTTGTCAGCGCCCTGGTGCGCAGGCGAATCGACCGGGTGGCGAGATCATGCAGCCGTTCTACTGCGCAGCAGGCCTCGCGGTCAGGGGACAGGGGCAGCTCGATCAGGGGGTCGTCTTCGCCGTCGATCCGCAAGAACATCGTGCGCGGCGCCTGACGTACAAGCAGAGGCCGTCGGCGGGGTTGCCCCTGCCGCCAGATCCAGAAAGGGGCTTCACGCCACTTACCCTGGACGCCGAGCGCGGAGACCGGATGGTTCTTGCTGCGGATGCCGTGGACCGCGCGATACTCGGCCAGGGCTGCGTTGTGGATCTGCTGGAATCGCGGAAGCTGGGCCAGCAGATGGGACGCGAACCAGAAGAAGCCCTCGGTCTGACAGACCTGGCTGAGGGGGATCTCCAGGTTGGAGACGCCCCACTTGCTCTCCAGCTCGCGCCGGGCCAAAGCAAGCCGCATTCCCAGAGTCGGCTGGCCTTTCGCCTGGCGCAGGGCACGAGGCCAGAAATCCTCGATGATCGGATCGGCAATGACCCCGCCAAGGACTTGCCGCACGCGATCGCCAAACGAGGCGAAAAGGGACTCGTCATGGACCGCCAGGTCCTCGTGCGGCATCTCACCCTTCCACTGATCGAACTCGACCCGCACAGTCTGGAGGCGGTCCTTGCCGACCCTGGGCACCCGGATCGAGGCCGACTTGGGTAAGTCGTTGTCCACAATCAGGTTCAATCCCAGGCCGCCGTGTGCCCCGGCAAGAGCGGCCGTGGCGAAGTTCTTGACCCAGACGCCGGGGTGAAAGAGCTCGGGCTGATGGCCGGTGATCACCAGGGGAGTGATCACCGAGTCGCCGGAGCACGGCCCGACCTCGGGAACGTCCAGCTCATGGCGGCGCAGGAAATGGCATGCGGCCGCAATGACTTCACGATGAACAAGGCCGCGCAGAATGCCGGCCCGGCGGCCCTGGAAGTCATGATCCCAGCCCGCGAGCCTTGCCGCGGTGCGGGTGAAGTGGGCTGCCACCTCGGCGAGTGGCGGCACCGCCAGCAGGCCGCCGTCGTTCGAGGGAGCCCGCAGGCGATGGCCCTTCTTCATCCTCGACATCCTCCGGCCACTTCAAGCCTCGCCCTGCCCAGGGCTTCCTGGAGGACTTGCTTGTAATGCTTCAGCCGGAATGCAGAATCGTCGAGCGACCCGCCAAAGGCACGCTCCTCGTCGAGATAGATGAGCGGCACCGGAACCTCGACGATCGAGAGTCCGTGCTGCACGGCCTGCACCCAAACCTGAAGCGGCATGGCGTAGCCGTTATCCGTGATGTCGAAGACCTCGAGGGCCGAACTACGGTAGGCTTTGAAGCCGCAGAAAGCGTCGGTGAGGTTCAACCCCAGGCATTCGTTGAGCCAGCGCGTGACCTCAAGGTTGATCCGCCGGCGCTCTTCGGGAGGTCTCTGGTTGGGATCGAAGACCCGGAGATAACGGCTCCCCGAGACGATGTCGGCCTCCCCGAGACGCCTGGCGAGCTCGGGAATCCGGGCGGGCTCGTGCTGGCCGTCGCAATCCAGCGTCACCAGAGCGTCGTAGCCCCCCTCGATCGTCTGCTGGAACGCCGTGCGCAACCCTGCTCCGTAACCCAGGTTGCGTGGGTGCCGGAGCACCTTCACCGCGGCAAAGCGGCGGAGCAGCTCGGGCGTCTGGTCGGTCGAGCCATCATCGACAACCAGGATATTCTCGGCGTACCGAGCCACCTCTCGCAACACGTCCTCGAGGTACTTCTCTTCATTGTGAACGGGTATTGCGGTGAGAAGTCTCATCGGCGGGACCGCTGCATCTGAGAGAAGAGATCCGGGCTGGTGAAGGCTCGATCATGGTGCATTCACAAGACCTACGCATTCTAGGTCAGGGCACCTGGAAGTCAACGTCGGGAACAATTCCGGCGCTGAGTCGGGAAAGCGGCCGAGTCCTGCTGATCGCTTCCTTTCTCAATGGAATCGTCGTGACCCGGCACTCCTGATACCCCTTGACCCGATCGCTCGTCGACTCCTAGCATAAGGTTTCTATCCTTCATGGCATGTGGTCGTAGCCTCACGTACGCAATCTTACATCGCGGATGCCGGCTGATTCTGATGACTCAAACTGAAGCATCTCCACCTGTTCCGGAAGAGGAAACATCGCGCCCCAGCACTGCGGACGACGCGGCCGCGACGGCGACCACCGAAGCCGACGCCGAGAGCCAGCCAGAACCCCAACCGTGGACGCCTGAGCGCGTCTCGGAATGGAACGCTTATTATGACGTTTATGTGATGCTTGCCGTCCTCCTTCTGGCGTTCGTGGTCTCGGCGGTTCGTGTGGATGAAAACAACCCCTTGCTGTGGACGCACCTGAAAACGGGTGAGTTGACCGCGCAGCAGGGCTACCCGGTCGTCTCGGACTCGTTCTCCTATTCCGAGACCGGAACGCGGTGGGTCAACATTCCCTGGCTCTTCCAGTGGAGCCATGCCGCGATCTTCAGGCTGGCGCGGGACCTGGTTCCCCCCGACCCGGCGGACCGGACGGCCAATCAAGCGTCCGCCGAGCAGCTCGCCATCGGTGTGCTGATCGGGATCAATGCCCTGGTGCGGCTGATCACGGCCTGGATCTTGCTCAAGATCCGGCGTCCCGGGCCAGGCCTTTGGTGGTCGGCCGTTTGCGTGGCGCTGGCCTTGGGGGCCGTCGTGGGGCCGGCCAGAATCTTGCCCGGAGGCATCGCCGGACCGGGCATCGTCGCCCCCTCAACATGGGGAATGCTCCTGCTGGCGATTGAGATGCTGCTGCTGCACCGTGGCTACAACGAAGGCCGCCGCGGGGCCCTGTACGGGCTGGTTCCACTCTTCCTCGCATGGGTGAACCTGGACGACTCGTTCTTCGTGGGGCTGCTGGTACTGGCGGCGGCGGCGGTTGGCCGAGTCCTCGATGGAAAGTCCGCCCTCACCCTGGTCAATTACCTCCTGGTACGACGTCCCGCGAGCTCGCTCACGGATGACTGGACGGATGAACAGAAATCCCTGGCCCAGATCAGGCCAGTCAGCGCGGCCGCCGGGCTTCTGGTGCTGGTACTTTGCGTTGCGGTTTGCCTTGCCAACCCCTCGACCTATCGCGTTTTCCCGACCTCGATCGCACCCCTGTTGTCGCTTTTTGGGCCCAAGACAGAGGCTTTCCGATTCAGTGAGATCTCTCACTTCGGCAAGCAGATCCAGAAGCAGTTCCCCAACGACTGGTACTGGTTCACTGGATTTTATGTGTTCATGGTGGCAATTGGCCTGATCTCGTTCCTCCTGAACGCACGCCGGTTTGCCTGGAGCCGGTTCCTGCCCTTTGCCGTGATCGCGGTGTTCTGGGCAATCTTGATGGGCTACCGGCAGGAATATGCGATCGTATTCGCCGCGGTGACCGCGATCAACGGCCAGGAGTGGTACCACGATCGATTCGGAACCCAGGGACGGCTGGGCTTCCTGCCGGCCCTCTGGTCGACAGGCGGCCGGCTGGTGACGCTGGCAGTGCTCTTTTTCTGCGTGGGCGCGGCCATCACGGGCTGGGGCAGGCTGCCCGACGAGCCGCGCTTCGGCTTCTCTTTCGATGCCAACGACTTCGCCTTTGAAGCCGCCGACTACCTGGCCCGGCAACAGGATATCAAGGGCAACGTCCTCAACACGACGGCCCCCCAGGGCGATGCTCTCATCTGGAAGGCTTATCCGGCGCGGAGGACGTTCATCGACGGCCGCAATGTCTTCACCGACGAGAAGCGCGAAGAACTCCGCCGCCTGCGAGTCGCCATCCGTGATGATGTCGCGGACGAGTGGAAACCTGCGCTCGACCGCTACGACATCACCGCGGTGATGATCGATCTGGCGGGAGCGAGCGGAGCCGTCGAGACGTACAAGCGATTGACCCAGAGCCCGAACTGGATTCTCTTCTACGACGATGGCCGGGTGGTCATCTTCGGCCGAGCCGACGCCCGCGAACCCGATTTGGCCACATTCAAGGATAACCGGCTCGTGCCGGAATTGAGAGCTTACCGCGTGGCGCAGTCCGTTCCCTCGGCCGATCGTCCGCCGACGCCGACCTCGTGGATCGACGATTTCTTTCAGAACCGTCTGGCCGGCCGGCCGCAGACGCATACCAATGCGGCGGTGCGCTGGCTTCAAGGAAGGATGCTGGAAGGCGATCAGCCCACGGTACCCGACCCGGCGCGGTGTCTGCTGGCGATCCGCGAAGCGCGAACCGCCCTGGCAAAGAATCCCGACGACTGGGTCGCCTACCGTCTGCTCGACGTCGCCTACCTCTTCCTGGCGAAAGCGGAAACTGCACTCCTCTCCCGCATCCCGCTCGACCGCCAGAACCAGGGCCTGGTCGACTTTCTGGCACCCAATATCGAGCTCCTCACCCTGCGGTCCAAACAACGGGTCACGGCGCTCAACCTCCTCGCCCTGCGGTTCAAACAACGGGTCACGGCGCTCAACTATGCGATCTTGACCACGCCGCCCCCCAAGACCCCTGACGCACGCCGAGAGCTCCAGGCCCTGAACATGGAACTGTTTCAGCTCTTTCTCCGGGCAGGAGATCTCGACCTGGCCCGCGACCGGCTCCAGATTGTCGTCGACCAGATCCACCCGGGCGACGCTTCGTCCCCGGAGGCGGAAGCGCAGCTCCGGCAACAGCTTGAACAGCTCAATCAGCGGGTCAAGCAGGTGGAAGACAACCTGATGGACCTGCAGGTCGAGCGCCAAGCCGGTCCGGTCGACAAGGCCTATGCCGCTCGCATTCAGGGGGCGCCCGGGCTGGCCATCGGCGAGCTCGAGGAAGCCGAAAGCGGCAATATGAGCCCGATGATCGTCAAGCCCCAGCTCGTCGACCTGTTTTGCTTCACCGGTCAGCCCGACCGAGCGGTGGAATTGCTTTCCACGGGGGCCAGCGAGGACCCCAACCTGGGAACCGAGCCGGGCACCTCGTTCCTGAGGCAGGGACTGGTTTACTTCCTCCTGGGCAACTACACGACCGCCGCCCATCTCTGGCAGGAGCGCGCAATTCCCCGGCTGCGGTTCGATCGCGGCATGCGGGCACTGACGATGGCCCAGCTTCTTACCCGCGGTGAACTGACCAAAGCGACCAACATCAGCTTGATACTACCCAACCTGGTGAGTCGCCAGGCCTACTGGGAATACGATCTGGCTCTCTGTTTGCTCGAGTCGGGTTCGCCCGATCGTGCCGCGGAGTACTTCGCTCACGCCTTGAAGCTCGTTCCCGAGCTTGCGGTCCGACCGATCATTGCCTACTACCTGGCGAAGTTGGGCAAACCGGTTCCCGAACTGCCCAAGAAGGCGGATTTACCGCAGCCCCGAGCAGGGACGACGGTTGATTCGCTGCTTCGGGGCCCAGGCCCATCGCCCGCGACTTCTCCGCTGGCGGCGCCGAATCCTGCTGCCGCTTCGCCGGCGCCCGCCGAACCGGCAAAGCCCAAGCCGGGAAGCGCCGCGGTCTCCGGGGAGACGAAGAAGAAATGATCGAACCACGAAATACACGAAAAAGAACGACGACCTGACAAGGGTGATAAGTCATGGAGCGTGTTGCCGGATTAAACCCAATACCGTCCAATGGAAAATGGGCAAGATGGTCTTAACCTCTTCTGGTTTCGGCTCTTGAGTCGCCGGTTCGAGCCGTGGCGAAGGGTCAGTCTCTATTGCTGGGCTATCAAGTTACCATGAGCGGAGAGACCGTCTGGCAAGGACTTGCGGCTATCTTGCCCATTTTCCATTGGAAGGTATTGGGCTTAGGGGCTAAGCATGCGCTATTCAGTGACGACCCCTTTTCCCTTCCACTATTCAGTGATGCCCCCTTCTCCCTACCAGTGATGCCCCCTTTTCCCTACCCCAGGGCTGGGAGCGTCATCCCGTCGTTGTGCTGGAGCACGAGTCGGCCTTCGTCGGGAAAGCGGCGCCGCATGTGCTCGCCCATCTCGGCCGACGACGCGACGGCGTGGAGCACCGCGCAACGGTCGAGCGGCAATCGGGTGAACCGCCCGCCCCCGGGCCGATCTCCATCCCGACGCAAGCCGATCCGCCCGGCAAGTGGGGCCACAGGACCGCCGCATCGACGTAACCGGAGAAATCGGCGGTGACGGCGGGCGGCAGGCCGTAGTTCGTGGCGTTCTCGCGGCACCCCTCGCCCGACCACTCGTCGCCCAGGAACTCGAGCCGGTGACCCGGGGGAATGTTATGACTCGATCGCTTCTCGTCGGCATTCCACCGACGGGCGTACTCATCCCAGTCCTGTACGCGGCGCTGATCCGTGTTCATGGCGCGGGCTCTCACGAGTCAAGATCGTGGTGAATTCAGCCGGCATCGGCACCCGCCGATCCCTCCGCTCATGACGGCAAGAGCCGCCGCGCGTTGCCGCGATAGACCAGCTCCAGCACCTCTGCCGGCAAATTGAGCCCGACCAGGGTCGGAGAGGCCGACGCATTCTCCCGCCTCCAATCCGGATCCTCGATCGGGCTCTGACCCCGCCAGTCGCTCTCCAGCAGAGTGCGCTGACACCAATACCGGCTGAAATAGTGGTCCCGCGACAGACCGGGGCGGGTCACGAGGTCCGACCCGAACAAGAAACGATCGGGATATCGGCAGATTAATCGCTTCATTTGTTGGGAATGCAACGACATCTCTCGGACCTGCCACTTGGTCGCACTGGTATCGAAGGACAGGTTCGGATAGAGACCCAGGAGTTTTTCCAGGTGGTCGGGGTTCTCGGGGTCGCCCCCCATGTGGGCGGCGATCCAGCTCACGTCCGGGAATTCCTGGATCATCCGCTCGAGACCGGCATAATGGTCGGCCTTGGTCCCGTAGCGGTCGCGATCGGTATAGCGGTGCTGGAACAAGAGGTCCGGGTCCGCGACGTGGACCATGACCACGCGCACGCCCGCTGCCCACGCCCGCCGGATGACGTTGGCCCGCCAGGGGACGTCTCGGAACAGGGAATCTCCCTCCGCTCGCGGCGACGCCCAGAATTTGATGAGCCCCACATCCTGCGAGAGGAAACGGTCGAGCAATCGGTAAGCCGCCTCGTCGGGCTCATCGGGCTTCTTGATCATGAATCCGTTGAACCCGAGGCGCGGGCCGAATCGTTCGCGCAACGGCGGGATGTCTTCCGGGGGACACATCGTCCACACGCGCTCGACCTCGAACTCCTGGGCAACGGCGAGGAATTGTTCGGCCTGAGCGAGTCCCGCATCGGGTCCTTCGCGGGTTACCCAGACGTGGGCGTGGACGTCGATCAGCGGCGGACCACCGTAGCGGAAATGGTCCCGGCCGGCAAAATCCAGTCTCGTGACATTGTACTCCGGAGGTGAGGCTTGCTCGACTGCGTTGCTCATCGAGACCCTCCAATCACATATATTAGTGAAGATAGGAGTTACGCAGTTGAGGTTTTCTCGATGTCGTCGCCTGTTGCTCCGGGATATCTGGGCTGGGTAGGCAAGGGCAAGGAGACAACCGGATCGTTGTTATCTCGCCTACCTTTCCAGTCGCCTGAGTCGCCTGAAGGCCAACTGCGTAACTCGTATGGAGAGTAAACTATCGATCTTCATGTTGCAAGCGACCGCCTTTGACCGGCAGGGCTCTTCACTGTTTGAAGGTACCCAGTCTGGCGAAGAGTTCACCGACTTGAGAAGTGAGGTGGACCCCTAAAACTGGACCACTCGGGATGTTAAACTGATCAGAGATCACTGTTCCATTCCGAGGAGCGTCATGACAGACACAAAGAAGCGACATTCGGCAGCCTTCAAGGCTCGGGTCGCTCTGGAGGCCGCCAAGCAGACCAGGACCCTCGCCGAGCTGTCAGGAACTTTCCAGGTTCACTCCGTCCAGATCAGCAAATGGAAGAAGCAACTCCTGGACGGCATCGAATCGCTGTTCCGCGACGGCCGCCGCCACGACCACGACGAGAGCCAGGCGATCCAGGCCGAGCTTTACGAGCAGATCGGCCGGCTCAAGATGGAGGTCGAGTGGTTGAAAAAAA